>JBEKHQ010000307.1:0-4893 GCA_050012195.1 Bryobacteraceae bacterium
CAAACAATCGCATGCAACCCTCTTCTATATTCTACGCGCCGCCTCTCCCGTTCGCCGGGAACCCGACGTACTGAACCTCCTCTTCGAGTTCCAACCCAAACCGGGCCATAACGCGCGCCTTCAGTTCGCCGATGATCTCGCACAGCTCGCGGGCAGTCCCCTGCCCGGCGTTGTAGATTAAGTTTGGCGTGATAGTCCGCCACGCGGATGTCGCGGTTCCGCATGCCCTTGGCGCCCACCTGTTCCAGAAAGTAGGCCGAGGGCACCTTGCCTTCGCGAATCACGCCGGCCCCTTTTTCGCCCGTTTGCACGTTACATAGCAGAAAGTAATCATGAAGACTCGAAGACGGCCCAATATGGTACGTTAATTTAGTTTGCCTAACGCGGTGAATTCGCCGCAAAGCTTGACTGTCCAAATGCGAGTGAACGCCGGCCGCCGTCCACGTCGTAACCGGAATGGCGCTCGGGTATCAGAAAGTTGTGGAAAATGATTCGGAACACGGGATTAATAATTCTCGCGGTTCTCGGTTTCCGCGGAATTGGAATCTCCGCCGATAGCTCGAATGGCGGGTCAACGGCGATGCCTTTCAGCTTCAATGTCAGCGCGTCGGAACCCGCTCCACAAGATCCTGGGACCTACTCCGGAACCTGTCCTCCTTTCGGATCATGCCAACTGGTATCGAACTTCCCTGCGTTTCCCCCTCCCTATGTAGAGTCTCCGGCGGCCGGCACCAGCATTTACTTCACATTCACGATGGCCAACGGAACCTCCCTCACCGCAACTGGTGTCTGGGAGAGCGACGCTCCATACACAATCACCGGCGGAACGGGCATTTTTACAAACGCGACTGGACGTTTGCAATTCTCCCTAACTGGCCAACTTCCATCCCAGGGGGGGAGCCCTGATTATATTATTACCATCACGGGCTCCGTCACCATCGTCGAATCCGGCGGAGGCGGCGTAACCGTGCTCCCCTCGTCCATTCAGCTACAGGCTCCTCAGGCCAGCAGCGCCGCAGTGTCGAGTAGCCTGATTGTGAACAATCAGGAGTCGACTGCCGTCTCTTTCACGGCGTCCGCGGCCGTGACGTCGAAATCGGACTGGCTCTCCGTCTCGCCTGCTTCGGGCTCGGTTCCGGCGGGTTCGTCTGGCGCTGTCCAGGTGACAGCGAACCCTTCCGGATTGGCACCGGGGGTTTACGATGGACAAGTAAACGTAAACGTTGGCGGGGGTATGGCCGTCGTTCCTGTCTCGCTGATTGTGGGAGGCAACGGCGGGAACCTGCTGCTGTCTGAGACGGGCGCATCCTTCGTGGCGGCGCTGGGTGGATCGTCTCCGGCCGCCCAAACGATTCAGGTGGAAAACACCGGCGGCGCCGATCTGTCTGGTTTAACAGCAGCCACCACGGTCACCGGCACGGGGCCGAACTGGCTGCATGCCTCCGTTGCGACGGGTTTCGCTAGCCAGACGACAACGCCTGTTTCGGTGACTGTCGACCCTGGATCCCTTCCCGCCGGGATGTATTATGGCCAAGTTAATTTCAGCTTGCCCAACACCGCGAATTCGCCCCAAAGCATCAGTGTCCAGATGCAAGTGAACGCCGGCCCTCCGCCCACGTTCAAGCCGGCGGCCGTCCTTCTGCAAACCACCGTCGATGTTACGGCCGAAACCCCAGTCTGGGGGCCGGAACCTCCGCCTCAGACTGTGACCATTACGAACCCGGGCTTGGAGAACCTCAGCTTTACTGTGACGGAGGATGCATCCACAGCAGCCGCGGTGGCAACGGGGCAGGATGCTTGGTTCATGTTCTCCCCAACAGCGGGCTCTGTGGGGCCAGGGCAAACCGCCCAGATCAACATTTCCGTCACCCCAAACTGCCTTAGCACGCCAGCCTGCGCCGCCACAGTGGGTTTCGACAATGGCTCCGGCAATTCTGCTTATTTGATCGTGAATTTCCCTGCCATCAAGTACGCCTATTCGTTGGCCACCGGTTTCGACGCCAACGAATTCAGCTATTCCACCTGTCCAGTCAATGTACAGTGTGTTACTGGCCAGCCTTCGGCTGGTCCTGCGGGCTTCTGGAAGGCTTCGTCCGCTGCCGCCGTTTACTGCGTTCCTACGCTGCTTCGAGGCGTGTTCACATCCATCCCGGGTGGCTTCCAGGCGACCGTGGGGCAGCCCGCGCCGCTGGAGGCGGAACTTTTTGACGATTGCGGCACTGCTTTAGTCAACGGCTCGGTAGTTGCCACGTTTTCATCCGGCGATCCCGCCGTGTCCTTGAATCCGTTGGGAGCAGGACAGTGGGCCGCGACCTGGACTCCTCAGAACGCGGCCAGCGGCGCCTCGATCAGCTTGCAGGCGGTGTCGCAGGCCGGCCTCTCCGGGGGATTTGCGCTGTCGGGTTCGGTCGCCGCGGCCAGCACGTCGACGCCGATCGTCAACGCGGGCGGAGTCGTCAACGCGGCCAGTGGTGCGTCCGTCATCGCGCCGGGGGATTTTATTTCCATCTACGGCCTGAATCTGGGCGGCGGGCAGACGGCAACTACCACCCCGTTTCCAACCTCGCTGGCAGCCACCCAGGTCTTCCTGGGCGGCCAGTCCTTGCCGCTCTACTTCACCGCCAACCTGCAAATCGACGCCATCGTTCCCTACGACATCGCGCCAAACTCGACACAGCAGCTCATCATTCAAGCCGGTGACGCCCTGTCGCAACCAGAGAACGTGACCGTGGCCACCGCGCAGCCGGGAGTGTTCACGCAGAATCAAAGCGGCAGCGGTCCAGGCGCCATCCTGGGGCAGAAACCGGGCGGAGTTCCCAAGCTGAACACGGCGGCGAATCCGGCCAGCGCGGGCGATGCGTTGCTGATTTACTGTACTGGACTCGGGACCGTGAGCCCGGCCGTTCCGGCTGGATCGGCCGCGCCGACCTCCCAACTGTCCAACACGGACAATGCGGTGACGGCAACCGTCGGCGGCCAGAACGCCCAAGTTCTGTTCCAGGGGTTGGCGCCGGGATTCGTCGGGTTGTACCAGGTCAACGTGACCGTGCCCTCCGGTATTGCCGCGGCGGATGATGTTCCGGTGATCTTGACTGTCGCCGGCGCTGCCAGCGCGCCCGTCACGGTTGCGATCCAATAACGAACTTCTCAGCTGGCGCCGTTCGCCGGGAACCCGACGTACTGCACCTCCTCTTCGAGTTCCAACCCAAACCGGGCCATTACGCGAGCCTTCAGTTCGCCGATGATCTCGCACAACTCGCGGGCGGTCCCCTGCCCGGCGTTGTAAATCAAGTTGGCGTGATAGTCCGCCACCCGGATATCCCCGTTCCGCATGCCCTTGGCGTCCACCTGTTCCAGAAAGTAAGCCGAGGGCACCTTGCCTTCGCGAATCACGCGCTCCGGAACTTGTTTGCGAGCCGCTTCGGGAAGATCCGCCCAAAGCAGGTTCTTGAATATGCTGCCGGCGCACTTCATCGAAGGTGGGTACTTCGCCGTCCGGATTTCGAGAATCTCCGTAGCCTTGGCGCGTAGCCCGTTCCCGGCGCCTTTATCCATCCGGAGTTCCGCCGAGAAGATCACCCACTCCTTGTGTTTCTTGAAAACGCTCTCCCGATAGCGGAACTCGCACTTGGGGTTTGTGAACACGCGAATACCGGTCCCGTCGAAGAAGCGCACCTGCCGGACACGTTCTTCCATTGAATGTCCATACGCTCCCGCATTGCCGTAAATCGCCGCGCCCACCGAGCCCGGTATTCCGGTCATGGTCTCGATGCCCTGGAGTTCGTGGTCGATACAATAATCCACCAAGGCCTGCAGCTCGGCCCCCGCTTGGACGCTCACCGTATCGCCGTTCGCGTGGATGCCCGCGGCGGTGAACCGCAGCACGATTCCTGAAAACCCCTGGTCGGAAACGATCAGGTTGGTTCCATCGCCCACCACGGTCAGGGCCGCCCCGCCCGACCGCGCAATTTTGACCGCCTCCATGAAGGTGGACTCTCCGCCCGTCTCGGCGTACACTTCCGCCGGACCGCCGATTCCGAATCGCGTGCGCCGGCTCAGCAAGGCTCCTTGCGAAGTCTTTAGAAAGGGAAGGTTGGCCAGCCGCTCGATCACTTTTGGATGAACGGGCATCTTGGTCCATACTAAGCGAAAGGAGCATCTCCATGCCGTCCGCCGTTTTCCCGGGGTTCCCCGCCGAAGGCATCGCGTTTCTGAAGAGCCTCAAGCGCAATAACCGGCGCGAGTGGTTCCAGCCGCGCAAGCACTTGTACGAACAACATCTCAAGGAGCCCATGTTGGATCTGGTTGCGGCGCTCAATGCCGAGTTCGTCAATTTCGCGCCCGAATACGTCAGCGAACCCAAAAAAGCGGTCTTCCGTATTTACCGCGACACGCGCTTCAGCGCCGACAAGACGCCTTACAAGACGCACATCGCCGCGTATTTCTCACGCCGGGGCCCGTCGCGTCTGGCCATGGGCGGATTCTATTGCAGCGTTTCCACCGATCAGATCGAGGTCGCGGGAGGGATCTACCATCCGGCCCCCGACGTAACGCTGCTCCTCCGGTCTTACATCGCCGAAAACCACGGGGAATTGCGCGGCATACTCGCCGGCAAAAACGTCCGCAAGCTCCTGGGCGATCTTCAGGGAAGCGAGCTACAACGCATTCCGAAAGGCTTCGACGCCACGCATCCGGCGGCGGATCTGATCAAGAAAAAAGACTGGATTCTAAGCGCGTCCCTGGATCCATCCCTGGCCACCACCCGCAAGCTCCACGGCGAGATCGCCGAGCGCTTTCGGGCCATTGCTCCTTTAATCGAGTTCCTCAACCGGCCATTAGTCGCGAGAAAGCCGGATAGAAAATCGCTGGAGTATTATTCCTGACCGCGCCTCG
>JBEKHQ010000308.1:0-4889 GCA_050012195.1 Bryobacteraceae bacterium
GTGCCCGGGATCGTTGCCGTTACAACCGTCCAGTGCCCTGGCCCGACCTCGGCCTTCACATGCGCACTTAACATGACCGGACGCCCACGTGTAAGCTGCGCCCGCAGCGCCGTAGCCGTTCCGCGAGACACCATGAACGCAAACCCGTTCGGCAGCAGTGCATCCAGATGGCCCCAGCGCACAATCGTCGTGTCCAGGCCGGACCACGCCGTGGTCTGGTTCGGCATGTCGCTCACGATCCCAACCGCCCCGTGCTCCATCACCGCCATCCGCTGCACAGCCGCCAGCCCTCCATCGGCAAGCACGATCTTCCCCCGGACGTCCTTGCCGATGTAGTCCGCCTCGCTAGTGCCGGCGCCTACGTCGACCAGGGCCGCATCCACGTCCGCGCTGTGGCTGTAGTCCGCCAGCCGTATTGGGTCCGTAGCCCAGTCGCCCAACAGCGTGTGCTCCGGCTGAAGTTCCCACAGCCGCGCTGCGTCCACATGCCACGCCAAATGCGAGCGCATCAGGCCGTAGTGGATCTTGCCATCGATGGGAAACTGCTCCGCGTGCGCGTCCTGCAGCCCGTACTCCTTCGCGCGCGCCAGCATGAAATCCGCCGCCTGGTCGAACTCCAGAGTCGCCGGGACGCGGTGCAGGCGCGTCAGGCTGCGCAGGTTCTCATACGGGGCCGACCCGCTCGCCTCTTCCCGCATTAGCGTCCACTGCGCCTCGCTAAGAAAGGGTGTCTGGGAATAGAGCAGGCAGCCATCGAGGACCATCCAAGCGGCAACCAGGAGCTGAAAACGTCGAGCCGGCATGGGAAGGCGCATGTGGGATTCCTCCAATGTTACTCCGCGCGGAGCCGCTTGACCTGTGCAGCCTGACCTGTGCCGCTTGACCTGTGTGCCGCTTGACCTGTTGACTACCTACAGGGGGATGTTGTAGACTCCTGTTGACTACCAAGAGGTGTTTTCGCGATGAATGACAAACAGGACGTTCTTCACGGCTCGTTGGCGCTGATGGTGTTGCGGACATTGGAGGCGCTCGGGCCGCAGCACGGATGGGGAATCGCGCGACGCATCGAACAGATCAGCGGCGACGTGTTGGCGCTGAATCAAGGGACCCTGTACCCAGCGCTGCTCCGGCTGGAACAGATGGGATGGATCGGGTCGAAATGGGGCGTCTCGGACAATAACCGCCGCGCCAAGTTCTATGCCATCACACGAGCGGGCAGGAAACAGCTCGCGTCGGAAGCGGAGAATTGGGAACGCATCGCCGGTGTTATCGGCAGGTTTTTGAAGCCGGCCGGAGAATCGCGATGACTGGACTTCGCGTGCTTTGGCGGCGCGTTCTGGGAGCGCTTGGCAAGGGGAACCTTGAGCGTGACCTGGACGACGAGCTCGATTTTCATTTGCAGATGGAAATCGAGGAGAATTTGCACAAAGGGATGACGCCCGAGGAGGCGCGGCGAAGGGCGTTCGGGCGCTTCGGCCGTGTGGCCGGAGTGAAGGAAATATATCGCGAGACGCGCGCGCTTCCATGGATCGAGGTATTGTGGCAGGATTTGCGTTTCGGCATGCGCATGTTGCGGCGGAGTCCAGGTTTCGCGGTTCTTGCACTGCTGTGCCTGACTCTCGGGATCGGGGCCACCACCGCGGTTTTCAGTTGGGTGGAAGGGATCCTGCTGCGCCCGTTTCCAAGAGTGTCGCATCAGGAGCGGATGATGGCGATGGCGGGAACGAATCGGGGCGCGGCCGGTGCGTCAGGGGAATCGATCGATGTTTCCTGGCTGGATTTTCTCGATTTTCAGAAGAACTGCACGCTGTTTGACGCGTTCATAGTGGACAGGATCACCGGGACAACGCTCAGCATCGGCGATCGGGCGCGCGCTGTTACTGGGAGCGTGGTGTCCGCCAATTATTTCGACGCGCTGGGCGTGCGGCCCATTTTGGGGCGGGGATTCGCGGCGGAGGAGAACTTCGGACGCAATGCTCATCCGGTGGTAGTGATCAGCTATCAAATGTGGAAAGAGCGATTTCGCGGCGATCCCTCCATCATTGGCACGGCGCAGATGCTGAACGGCATGCAGCATACGATTATCGGCGTTGCGCCAGAGGGATTTTATGGGACCTTTGTCGGCCGGGCGATGCAGTTTTGGGGTCCGGTGTCGATGCAGGAAGTGCTGGCGCGCGGAGGATACCAGCTGGAAGATCGCGGTGCAGGATGGATTGAAGGTTTCGTAAAGCTTAAGCCGGGTGTAACCCCAGCGCAGGCGCAGGCGGAAATTTCGGCGGTTGCGAAACGGTTGGAGGACCAATATCCGGCGACGAATCGTGGACGTGGCGTGATGTTGTTTCCCTTATGGAAGACGCCGTTCAACAATGCCGGCACCCTGATGCCGACTTTGTCGATCGCGCTGATGGTGGTGGTGTTTGTGTTGCTGATTGCTTGCGCGAACGTCAGCAACCTGTTGCTGGTGAGGGCGTTTGGGCGGCGGCACGAGATGACCGTCAGGCAGGCGGTGGGGGCGGGGCGCGGGCGGTTATTGAAGCAGCTTCTTACCGAAGGTCTGATTCTGTCGGTTTTGGCGGCGTCCGGCGGATTGCTGGTGGCGCATTGGTCGCGCAATTTACTGGTGCTGTTGCTTCCATCTCGCGGCGGTGCGGCGATGAATCTACCCGGCGAGATCGATTGGCGCGTACTGGCGCTGAGCGCTGGAGTCTCGCTGGCCGCGACGCTGCTGTTCGGATTGGCTCCCGCGATTCAGGCGAGCAAGATCGATCTGGCCGCGGCGCTGAAGGCCGAAGCGGGGGGCGTTGTAGGAGGCCGGCAGAAAGCGCTGGCGCGATCGAGCTTAGTGGTGGTACAAGTGGCGCTGAGTTTCGTCTTGCTGGTGGGGGCGGGTCTCGTGCTGAAGAGTCTTATTACGCTTCAGAATACGAGCCCCGGATTTTCGACGCACGAGGTGCTGAACTCATCGGTGAGCTTGGTATCCGCGGGATACGATCCGCGGCGCATGAAGAATTTTGAAGAGGCGCTGACTGATCGGCTATCGGCGCAGGCGGGCGTTCAGTCCGTGGCTTTCTCCACCATGCTCCCGTTCAGTTATGTCGCCTCTGCTTCAGCGCCTATCGCCGTGGATGGATATGAGGCTGCTCCGGACGAACGGCCCGAGGCGGAGTACAACGAGGTCGGTCCCGGCTATTTCGCAACCTTGGGAATCCCCGTACTAGCGGGGCGGGAGTTCACGCGCGCGGACAACGATACGGCGCCTCGAGTGGCGGTGGTGAACCAGGCGATGGCGGCGCAATACTGGCGTGGACGCGATCCGGTGGGAAGCCGGTTGCAAGTGAAGGGACAGTGGACGACGGTAGTCGGCGTGGCAAAGATGGCCAAATACCTGAATCTCCGGGAAGCGTCTCGGCCGTTTTTCTATCTCGCGATGCGCCAGGGCAGGATTGGCCCGTACATCTACATTCGGACGTCGCTCGGGACCGAGCCGATGCGAAAGATGTTGGTCCAGGAGATCCATGCGTTGGACGCGAATCTGGCGCCCGGAGAAATAATCACAATGCAGGAGCAAGTAGACCGGACCACCGCAGTGCAGCGCATGTCGGTAATGATGCTGGGCGTGTTCGGAGGATTGGCGCTGCTGTTGGCGGCGGTGGGCCTGTACGGCGTGATGGCGTACAACGTATCGCAGCGCGCGCGTGAAGTAGGACTGCGGATGGCGCTCGGCGCGCGAGCGACGGATATCGTGGCGTCAGTGGTGTCGAACGGGATGACGATGACGGCGGCCGGAGTGGCCTTGGGATTGGTGGTGGCGTTGGGATCGACGAGATTGATGGGCAACCTGCTGTACAAGGTGAGTCCGCGCGATCCGTCCGCTTTCGCTGCGGCCTTGGCTGTGATGGCCATCGCTGCGCTGGCGGCATGTCTCTTGCCGGCCTGGCGCGCCACGCGGACCGATCCCGTCCGTGCGCTGCGGGATTGATCTACAACCTATTGTTCCTGGCCGAGAGTCGGGCGCTCGCCGACTGAAACCGTTGCCTGGACGCCCTTTCTATAATATACCTTGACACGCATATACTCTGCGGAGTATATTAAGAGCGTGGAATCCGTGTTCGAAATTATTGCGGAGCCGAACCGGCGCGCGATATTGAGCCTCCTGGTCTCGTCACAACAGTCGGTTGGAGAGATCGAGCGCCAACTTCGTATGCCGCAGCCGACCGTGTCAAAGCACCTGCGCGTGCTGCGAGAGAGCGGTTTCGTAGAATCCACCGTGGACGCACAGCGCCGTCTCTATCGGCTGAAAACTGAACCACTTCAGGAGCTGGATGCCTGGCTGGCGCCCTTCCGCCGGTTCTGGTCCGCCCACGTGGACGCTCTCGAACGCCATCTCGATCGCATGGAATCCATTCACGCCAACGAGAAGACAACACCAACGAAAAAGAAGACGAGGAGAAGACGACGCGGCCCAAACCGCGAACGTGACAAAGGAGAAACGAAATGAAAATCAAATTGACCAGCATATACGTGGACAACCAGGACAAGGCCCTGCGCTTCTATACGGAGGTGCTGGGCTTTGTCAAGAAGGGCGATTTCAGTAATGGCCCCTATCGGTGGCTGACCGTGGTGTCGGCCGAGGAGCCGAACGGCACTGAGCTGCAGCTGGCATTGAACAATAACCCGGCGGCGCAGGCATATCAGCAGGCGCTGTTTCAGCAGGGCCAGCCCGCGGCCATGTTTTTCACGGACGATGTCAAAGGCGACTACGAGCGGATCAAGGCGGGCGGCGCCGAGTTCACGATGCCGCCCACCGATGTGACGGCCTCGATTAT
Source organism: Bryobacteraceae bacterium (assembly GCA_050012195.1). Lineage (GTDB taxonomy): Bacteria > Acidobacteriota > Terriglobia > Bryobacterales > Bryobacteraceae > Palsa-89. The sequence continues at coordinate 4,827 of JBEKHQ010000308.1, forward strand.
CGCGATGCTGAAGGATACGTGCGGCAATCTGATTCAGCTCACGCAGCTGGCGCGCTGGTAAAA
>JBEKHQ010000309.1:0-4887 GCA_050012195.1 Bryobacteraceae bacterium
AGGGCGTGATCAATAAGTGATAACTGACCGAGTTCGACAATCCGATGTCGAGCGGGATCATCGCGGTGTCGCTGGACGACAACGACGAGCTGCTGGGCGCGCGTCTCACGAACGGGGAGAACTACATGTTCCTGGGCACGCACGAAGGCAAGGCGATTCGATTCCCCGAAAAAGAGGTCCGGGCGATGGGCCGGCCGGCGCGAGGAGTTCGAGCCATGGATTTAGCCGAGGGCGACTATATCATCGGCGCCGAGGTGGTGGAGAAAGAAGGTCTCATCTTGTCCATTTCCGAGAATGGGTACGGCAAGCGCACCTCGCTCGGGGACTATCGCTTGACGGCGCGCGGCGGCAAAGGCGTAATCAACATGAAGGTGACGCCGCGGATCGGCAAGGTGGTGGCGATTCTTTCTGTCAAGGAAGACACCGATCTGATGATCATAACTCGCGACGGCAAGATTATTCGCTTGGAATCGGGCGAGATCCGGCAAGCCGGGCGATCCACGCAAGGCGTGCGGCTGGTGCGCATGGAGGAAGGCGATCAGGTAGCGGCGGCATCCGTTATCCCGGACGCGGGAGAAGCTGGCATCGGGAACGGCAACGGCCAGAACGACCTGCCGTTACAATAAACGGCGCCCGCCGGGCATGCTGAAGCGGCACTGGTGTTTGCTCGTTCTCGCGCTTGCGGCCTTTGGGCTCGTGATCGTTCGGGCCGCCAATCAGTCCGTCGTCATCGACTAGGCTGATTCCTACATTCTATTCGCAACCAGCCCCTGGACATCGGTCTTTTGGCCCAGTTCCGGCAACCATGTCCTAAATACTCTACTGACCGTTGTCTCGACTTACTTTTTTCCACTTAGTGAGCTGTCCTTACGGCTGCCGGCGTTAGTCGGCGCGGCGGTATATATTGCCTCGGCGTTTTGCCTCTGCACTCGGCTTGCGGATCAGGTCGTGTTCCAACTGGCATTATTTATCGGCCTGGTTTGCAACCCGTTCGTGCTGGATTACTTAGTCGCCGCGCGAGGTTATAGCCCGGCGATCGGATTTCTTCTGGCCGCGATCGCGTTCCTAGGGAGCGTGATGCTCGAGGAGGGAAAACTCAGGACCGTCCGCGTTGCTCTTGCCTCGCTGTCGTTGGGCCTGTCGTTCTGCGCGAATTTCTCGTTCGCGTTTGTGGACGGAATCGTGATGCTGATCTTTCTTGTCTCGGCCGTCCCGCGAATGGAAAACCGCGCAAAACTTGCGGCGGCGGGTCTACTGCCGGGCGCGCTGGTTGCACTGCTTATTTGCGGCGCTGGCCAGAGGACCAGTTGTATTTTGGCGCCCAGTCGCTGATGGAGAGTTGGCGCGGCCTCGTACCCGCGAGCTTTGAAACGCTCAATGAGAGAATGGCCGGCCATTGGCTTTCGTCACTCTCGGAGAACTACAGACAGCTTGCGACGGGCTGGACGACCGCAGCGGTGACGGTGGCAAGGCTTCTCGTCCTCCTTGGATGGCGTCGGAGCGCAGCGGACCGGCTGATTCGGTTTGCGGCGTTTATGCTGCTCGTCCTCGCGGGCACGGTGCTGGTGCATTGGGTCGCGTTTAAGACGACCCATCTTCTGCTGCCGAAAAACAGGACCGGGCTGTTCCTGGTGGTGCTGTTCACTGTCTTTCTCGGCGCTGCCGTGGCGAGCGCGTTGCAGACCAAAGGCTCCCGTTTGATGAGCGCCATCGGAGTCGCGGTGCTGGCGATCAACGCCATTTACTTCCTTGGATGTCTTCGGCTGACTTACTTCAAGGAGTGATGGTTCGTTGCCGACAGCCAAGGATATGTACTGGCGCTTAGTCGACTTAAACCGGCGCTGCGCGATAGATCATTTCGCTACGGAGTGGCGCTAAGTCGCTGCCCTCAATTTCTATCGCATCAGCGAAAGAGATCATCGGCTTACTAAGTTTGTAACTGCCGATGCCAATGTTCCCGGCAGCCGCGCTTACGCCATGTACTATTGGGACTCTAAGGATTTTATCCGGGAGCAGGGATTATCGCTGGCTTACTTAAATCCCGAAACTTGGGCCGCCATCGCCGTCCGGGACTGCCCGGTGGCGCCGCTTAGCGTGACGCCGCCGTAGGTCAGGGGTGCTGGGCGGGCTTGGCGGGTTGGAGTTGGGCGACACGCTCGAGCTCGCCGGCGTGTCTGGAATCTTCCAAGGAGCCGGCCTTGTCGCCCGCGAAATGCTTCGCCACGGAGCGGTTGCGATATGCGTTGGCGTACCCGGGATTCAAGCGAATCGCCTCCGAGCAATCCGTCAGTGCCTGGTCATACTGACGCAACCGGAGGTGGGCGTAGCAACGCGCGTTCAGCGCCACCGCCATGTTGGGATCGAGCTGGATAGCTTGATTGAAGAACGGCATGGCGACATCGAATTTTTCCTGGTCGGCATAGGAGCGCCCTTTTCGGTAGAAGTAATTCGCGTCCGCCCCCTTGGGAACGGCGTCGCGCAGGGTGGATTCCGCGAGCGGCTGGGAAGCGCGCGCAGGCTTCTGAAGGGGCGGAGCGATTGCCGGCGCTGGTCTGGCGGGCGCTGGAGTTGCGGGCTCGGGCGTCACGGACGCCGAATTCGCTGCTACTACCGGATTCGCCGTAACCGCTGGAGCGGCCGCGGGTGGAGGAGCCGTGTGCGTCTCTTCCGCGGGGGGTGGAAGCTGCCGACTGGCCACATCTTGCGTTTGCAGCATCTGCTTGGCGGTGGCCAGCAACGCGGAGGCTTGCGCCGGATTCTCACCAATCAGGATGGCTTGGTTAATGTCTTCCACAGCCGGCTGCGCAGCTCCCGTCGCCAGGTAGAATTGAGCGCGGCACAAAAAGGCCGCTGCGTCGGCCGGATTAATCTCGATGGCCTTGTAGCAATCCTTCAGCGCCGGAGTAAGCTCGCCACGCGCGCGCAATACCGCGGCGCGACCCAGGTACGCTTTTTCGGACTGAGGAGCGAACGTTATCGCTTGCGTGAAATCCTCGATTGCAGGCTGCGCTTCACCGGCCCGTTGGTGCAAACTGGCCCGTAACAGATAGACGTCGCTATTTTTCGGATCGCGCCGGAGGGCTTCGTTGGCATCGGCCAGCGCAGCGGCGGTTTTACCCGTATCGGCCAAAACGGACGCCCGCGTTGCATACGCCCACGCATTGTTCGGCTGGAGATCGAGCGATCGCGTCAAATCCGTGATGGCGTCGGTGGAATCGCCGGCCTGCTGATGACAATATCCGCGGTGGAGGAACGCCGCATCGCTCTTGGGGTCCAGCTCAATGGCTTGCGTGTAAGCCTCGATCGCCTGGGCGTACAGTTTCATGCCTTCGAAGCGCTTCCCTTGGTCATAGAACCCCTGGTACTTTTTCCACGCTGGAACGGACGCTGGCTCGGGCGCCGAGACCAATTGAACGTGCGAGTCGTGGTCTTTCTTGGCGTTGCGGCTTAGCTCCTTGACTGATGACTTGAGGTCTTTGATCTCGGCTTCGAGCGATTGCAACGTCTGCTGGATGTTTTTGATAACGCTGCCTAAATCAGGCTTTTCCGTGTCATCGCTGAACAGCCATCCGGCCGTCAGGACTAGCAAAACAGCGACGCTGATAATGGCAGTACGAGAGCGCATGATACAAGCCACCCAATGTATGGCGGAAAACGAGTATAGCATTTCCAAATTTAAATTCAAGACGAGTTCTCGCAGGGGAGAGCGCTCGATTTTCCCCTTAGCGGTGCTCCGAAAACTGACTCAGGAACTTGCTCATTACCGAGAATTACTTAGGGCTTTTCGCCACCCCGCGCCCGTGATATGATCGGTGCGTCTTCGTGGGTCAAAATTCACGATAACCGCATTTCAGGGAGGCGCGATGGCAGGGCGGGTGACCGAGATTCCGAGAGCTGATGCGCAACCATCGGCCAAGATGGAAATGCAACTTGCCTTGGAGCTGGCGCGCGTCGTGGAAGAAGCCGCGGTGGCGGCCGCCCGGACCATGGGACAGGGCGATCCCAACGAATCCGATCACGCCGCGGTCGAGGCCATGCGTCGCGCATTCGAAGACGTCCCGATCGCCGGAACTATCGTCATCGGCGAGGGCGAGCGCGATGAGGCTCCCATGTTGTACATCGGCGAACCGGTGGGCGCGCCGCCGCCCGATGGCGTCCGCTATCCAGCCGTCGACATCGCGGTGGATCCGTTGGAAGGCACCAACCTTTGCTCCACCGGCGCCGCGAACTCCATCGCGGTCCTGGCGGCCTCGGAAGCCGGCGGGCTGTTGCATGCGCCGGATTGCTACATGGAGAAAATCATCGCGGGCCCGGCTACCCAGGGCGGCCTGGATATCAACGCGCCCGTGCGCGACAACCTTAAGCTCATCGCCACGCGGCTGGATCGGCAAATAGAAGATCTGGTGGTCATTGTCCTGGACCGGCCGCGGCACAAAAAATTAATCGGAGATATTCGCAAGGCTGGGGCGCGCATCCGTCTCATCGGCGACGGCGATCTTTCGGCCGGAATCGCGGCGGCGGTTCGCGGCACCGGAGTCCACGCGGTGATGGGGATTGGCGGGGCTCCGGAAGGCGTCATTACCGCCGCGGCGCTGCGGTGTCTGCATGGCGAAATGGTAGGGCGTCTAGTGGTGGACAATGCGGAACTCGAAAAGCGCATGGAGCGCATGGGCATCAGCGATCCGAAGAAGGTCTATCGCGCCGAGGATCTCGCGCCCGGAAAGCACATCATCTTCGCGGCTTGCGGCGTTACGCCCGGGAGTCTGCTACAAGGAGTCCGCCTGTTCGGCGACGGCTACCGGACGCACTCGCTGGTAATGACGTCCAACCCCAATAGCGTTCGTTTTCTGGACACCGTTCATTTGACGCGCAAGCCCGGCCCGCGCG
>JBEKHQ010000310.1:0-4872 GCA_050012195.1 Bryobacteraceae bacterium
GAAGCGCAGGTTCCAAAGGCGCCGCGCTCCGAACAAAAGATCCAAATGCTCCAACCCGCTGAAGGGCGGGCGTTGGCGGAGCATGCGGTAACGGGTTTCGAGCAGCGGCTGATCGTACGTGCGGCCGTTATAAGTGATGAGAACTTCGAACTCCTTCAAATGCTCCCGCAGTGCGGTGAGCAGACTGGCTTCCTCTCCGAATTCGCGCATGAAAAACTGTCGGACGCGAAACCCTTGCGCCGTGATGCGTCCCACGCCGATCAGAAAAGCATAGGTGCCGGAACCTCCGGCCAGCCCGGTGGTCTCGGTATCCAGAAAACACCACTTCGCCGGTGGAACGCCTTGAATCAAGCCGTTTGAAATCGGATGCAACAGGTCGTGCGGAAGGTCTTCGAGATCGGCGATCCCGATGCTGCCATGCCGGCGATGGCGCTCGTACAACTTCTCGGTTTCGTAATGGCGGCCGAACTCGGTCTCGACTTCCCGGAACGGAAAATGGTCGTCCAGCGGATGGTCAGTTGGAATTTGCGGCGCGCGAGGAGGGGCCGGGCGCGGCTGGGAGTACTTTTTGTCGATCTTGGCGATGCGGCGACGCAGGTATTCGAGTTGCTCTTGGAACTCGCTCATGCCTGGTGCAATGCCACGACTTCGGATACCTGCTCCCATTCTGACAGGAGCTTGGCGAGTTCCGCGCGGCGACGATCGAGAAGACTCGATACGCGCACGGTTTCGTCTGAACTGACGAAATTCGCCAGCTCCGCCTCGAAAGTGGCTATGGAGGCTTCCGCGTCCGCGATCTCGCGCTCCAGCTCGGCGCAGCGCTTCTGCATTTGTTTCAGTTTGAGGGGGTTCAAGCGCTTGGCCTGAGGCTCCGGAGGCGGCAGTGCAGTGACCACCGGCGAGTGGCCGTCGACGGGCAGCGTCAGATCGAGCTCCTTGCCTCCCTTGCGCCAAACGTAATCTTCGTAGTTGCCCGGGAACACGTGCACCTCGCCACCGCCCACCTCGAAGATGCGAGTGGCGAGCTTGTCGATGAAGTAGCGATCGTGCGAAACGAAGACCACCGTGCCGCTGTATTTCTCCAGCGACTCGAGCAGCACGTCCTTGGCGCGCATGTCGAGATGGTTGGTCGGCTCGTCGAGCAACAGGAAATTCGAAGGCTGCAAGAGCATACGGGCCAGCGCGTAGCGGTTGCGCTCTCCTCCCGACAGCACGCCGATTCGCTTGAACACGTCGTCTGCGGAAAACAAAAAGCAGCCCAGCAGACCGCGCAGCTCGGTGTTGGTGGAACGCGGGGCCTGGCTGGACAGGTCATCCAGCATGCGCGCATTGGGATCGAGCTCCTTGTATTGGTCCTGCGCGAAGTAATCGATTTCGACGTTGTGACCGACGCGGTATTCGCCGGTGGTGAGCGGCTCGCCGCCGGAAAGCAGCTTGATTAGCGTCGACTTCCCCGCCCCGTTCACGCCCACCAACGCGATGCGGTCGCCGCGTTCGATGATGAACTTCACGCCGCCGAACACGAACTTGTCGCCGTAGCTTTTCGAGACGTTCTCGAATTCCGCCACGATGCGCCCGCTGGGTTTGGGCTGCGGAAAAGAGAAGTGGATGGCTTTTTCCTCCGCCGGCAGCTCGATGCGCTCAATCTTATCGAGCTCCTTGATGCGGCTCTGCACCTGTTTCGCTTTGCTCGCCTGGTAGCGGAAGCGGCTGATGAAGGCTTCGAGCTGTTCGATGCGCTCGCGCTGATTTCGATAGGCGGCTTCGAGCTGATCGGTACGCTCCTGCTTCTGGCGCACGTAATTCTCGTAGTTGCCGTGATAAAAGTGAACGCCGCGATTCCAGATTTCGACGATTTTGTCCACGGTGACATCCAGGAAGTAGCGGTCGTGGGAAATCAAAACGTAGGCGAACGGATAATCGGCCAAGTACTGCTCCAGCCAGTTGCGCGCTTCCAGATCGAGGTGATTGGTGGGTTCGTCCAGCAACAACAGATTCGGCTTTTCGAGCAGAAGCTTGGCCAGCGCGATGCGCATTTGCCAGCCGCCCGAAAACTCTTCGGTGCGCCGATGCCAGTCCGAGTGCGGAAAGCCTAAGCCGGCCAGCACGCTCCCCACTTGCGCTTCGGTGGCATAACCGTCGCGGGTGCGGAACTCGCTGTCAAGCTCGTGGAAACGATCGGCGATTTGCGCGTATTCGGGGCCGGCGGGATCGACCTCGGACATTCTGTGGGTGAGCGCTTCCATCTCGCGCTCCATATCGTGGAGCGACGAGAACACGGACATACATTCGGCGAAGACGCTGCGGCCGGAAAGAGACAGACCGTCCTGCGGCAGGTAGCCGGAGTTCATGCCGCGGGTAGCGTTGCGCGATCCGTAGTCGAGGGTGTCCAGCCCCGCCAGGATTTTGAGCAGCGTGGTCTTACCGGTGCCGTTGGCGCCCACCAACCCGGCGCGGTCCTTAGGCGTGATCAGCCAGTTCAGGTCTTCAAACAGGAGCTTGGGGCCGAAGCGTTTACCGGCCCCCGCAAGTTGGATCATTCTATTACTAGTTTAGTTCCGATGCTTACGGCTTTCCGAGCGCGCAGAGAGGATCTCCGATGACGATGTTCATCCAGCTCAGCGCGGGAATCGCCAGATAATAGCTTTCGGCCAGATTGCGGCCGTGATAATAGGCAGGCAACAGAATATTGGGCCGGGGACAGAGGTGCAGAAACGGCTCGGCGACGTGTCCCGAGGCGCCGGTGACGCCGTCGTGAATATAGTCGGCAGTGAGACTTTGCGGGCTTCCGGCAAAGGACATTTTTGGATCGCCCCATGCGCCGCCGAACGCCCAAGTATCGGGCGGGCGCGCGAAGGTACGTCCGTTGGTGGAGACATACTCGGTCATGATCGCGCCAGGCAGCCACTGGAAGCCGAGGTGCCGTTGCTTGCGAGCCGGATCGTTCGATCCCCAGGATGCATACGCGATGACGTCGGTCAGATTGTAGAGCACGGTGGAGGAACGATCCAGCACGACGCGGTCCTGGGGCAGCGCCTGCGCGGCTTCGAGCAGCCATTTGTTTCCCGGCGTGGTGTCGGCGTCCTTGAGATCGATAACGAACATTCCCCGGTTCCGCGCCATTAATGCCCGATCAATGATGCCTTTGACGTCTGCGAAATCGTAACCCGCGAGCCGCGTGACCAAATAGATGGGGAAATCCGGGTGACGAAACGGCGCATTCACCTTACCGAAGAAGGGATTCGCGATTCCGGACGGCGAGGGATGCGGGCCAACGTGCATGTCGCGATAAAGCAGGGACAGCTCGGAATCCACGGAGGCTATTTCGGAATTAGTCGCGGCGCCATGCCCGGGGATGCGCAAGGGCACGCCGGCGGTGGTTACGATATACAGGATTCGCTCTTCCAGATGCTTCGCGCGCAGAAAGGCGGCGATCGGATCGGCGATCTGGTGTTCGAACAGTTCGCGGGGTATTTCTTCGTCCGGGTTCACCGACAGCTTACAGATATTAGCCGCTGGGATGTGGCGCCGCAAGGCGTAGTACTCGCCGATTCGCTCGGAAAGAGGCGACTCGCGATTCACAACGACGAGCACGTTCGAGGCGTCCTGACTCCAGGCGGCGCAGGCGACCCCGAGCAACAGGGCGAGTTTATACACTCGCCTTCATTTTAGTTTTTTTCGCCATGAACGCGCGCCACTCCTGCCAATCGTCGGTGGTGGCCTTGACCATTCGCGTGGCGGCATCGTGCAGCCAGGGACGCGGCCTCTTTCCGAGATCCCGCAGAATGGGCAGAGCCGCGCGCGGCGTGCCCAGATGAACATTGGCCGTCTCGAATCCCATGGCGTGCAGAAGCTTGGCTTCGTCGCGCTCCTTGGGCATGGACGCCAACTCGACGCGCGAGCAATCCGGCGCGAGCCGGCGGACGATCCAGCGGCCCTTGAGGCGAACGCAGGGATCGATGGCGCGCACGCAACGGTCCAGGATTTGCTGATAGCAAATGGCCTGGGACGCCTTGCGCAGAGACGCCCACACGCACGCCGACGGCGCCAGGGCCTTGGCTTCGCGAGCGATCGCGGCGCCGTCACACTGGGCGATGGCGACAAATCGCTCGCGACCTAAACTCCCGAGACCGGCGACGCGATGGACAATTCGGTATTCGAGACCCCGTTCCGGCAGCATTCGCTCGATGGCCCGCCGGGCGCTCTTCGGAATGCGCCCCCGCCAGGTGCGCAGACTGTTGAACTTATCCCAGAATTGCGGCGGATCGCGCAGAACGCCGGTCATCATGGATCGTAACCAGGGATGCTCCTCGGCCAGCACGATCGGCTTTCCGCCGGTTTCGAGACCTTTTTTGTAGCCGTCCAGAATCACGCTGCAGGCGTCCTTGGGAGCGATCTGAAGACGGGCCTCGCGAACGGCGATGTGAGCGCTGGCGGCCAATCGAACTAAATCGAGGGTGTAGGGGAACTGGTAGGCTTCGTCGAAATCGTTAATGCCCCACACCAGCCGTCCTTCGGTGTCGCGCCAAGTACCGAAGTTTTCGACGTGCAGATCGCCGACCGCCAAAAGTCGAGGGGCCTTGGCTTCCTCGGGACAGACGTCGGGCCAGAGCTGCATCCAACGGTAAAATGTGGCGCGTAAGAATGGAAAAACATCGGTGGCCATGGCGGCATGCTTGTGTTCGAGATCGGCCGCTATCAGGGTTATATGCTCACGCAGCCAGGCCTCGTAGGATCGCGTCGCTTTTACGATTTTCATTGGATATCGGCTGTTGGAGCGGGCGGCACGGGCGAGAAAGAGTGCACGGCTCGATTATAACCGCGCCGCGCCTGCGCTGGTGCTCAAGGCCGAATGTGCGTCTTGGACGAACG
>JBEKHQ010000311.1:0-4848 GCA_050012195.1 Bryobacteraceae bacterium
CTCGGCTCTCGCATCGCTCTGTTCGATCGTGGCAGACTGGAAACTTTGGCGACGCCCGACGAATTTCTCAAAGCGCCGGGCCCGCAGACTTGCGCCTTCCTGGCGGTGCTCGGAGATCAGGCCGAGGATGCATCCGCGATAAGAGCCAATGAATAGGCCTGACCTGTTTGAAGACATCTTGCAGCTCACCTACGAGCACTTCGTGCTGGTGCTGGCGTCTATGGCGATCGCCGGCGGAATCGGCATTCCGTTCGGCATCCTGCTTACGCGGCACGCGGCCTGGCGGCCCTGGGTGCTGGGTTTTGCGAACGTCATGCAAACCATCCCCAGTCTCGCGCTATTCGGATTTCTGATCCCGATTCCGTTCATCGGGGGCATCGGCAAGCGGACCGCGATCGTCGCCCTGGTTCTCTACGCGCTGCTACCCTTGCTTCGCAATACGCTGGTTGGAATTCTGGGCGTCGATCCGGCGGTTCGAGAATCCGCAGTGGCTATGGGCATGACCGGGACGCAATTGTTGTGGCAGGTGGAACTGCCGCTCGCTGCGCCAACCATTCTGGCCGGGGTTCGCGTCGCCACCGTGGCCACCATCGGCGCGGCGACCATCGCCGCGGCCATCGGAGGCGGAGGTTTGGGCGTCTTCATTTTTCGCGGCATCGCATCGGTGGACACCACGCAGATCCTGGCCGGCGCCATACCCGCCGCGCTGCTCGCACTGATTTCGGATGGAGGATTGGGTTGGATCGAAAAACGTTTCTCGGCTGCCTGACCGCGCTGCTGTTGTGCGCCGGTTGCTCGAAGCACCGCCTCACGGTCGGCTCGAAAAACTTCACCGAACAGGTGATCCTGGGCGAGATCATCGCGCAGCAAATCGAAAACCGCCTGCATCAACCGGTGGAACGAAAGCTGAATCTGGGCGGGATGCTGCTGGCTCACTCGGCGCTGCTCAACAAAGACATTGACTTGTATCCGGAATACACCGGCACAGCGTTCGCGAACATTCTCAAAAGCGGAGGCGTGACGGATCCGGAGGTGGTTCTCGATCGCGTGCGCGGCTACTACGCCACCAGCCTGCATCTCGATTGGCTGGCGCCGCTGGGCTTCAACAGTTCGTTCGCGCTCGCGGTTCGCGGCGACGACGCGCGCGCCCGCCATCTGGCGACCTTGAGCGACGCAGCCCGAGATCCGGCCGGATTCGCGCTCGGCGCCGGCTACGAATTCCTAACGCACCCGGATGGATTTCCGGCGCTGAACACGAAATATTCCATCAAATGGACGGCGCCCACTCGCACCATGGATCTGGGTTTGCTCTATCGCGCGCTGATGGACAAGCAGGTCAGCATGGTGGCCGGTAACACTACCGATGGAGTATTGAACAAGCTCGACGCGAAAGTCCTGGAGGACGACCAGCACGCCTTCCCGCCCTATCAAGCCTGCATCGTGGTTCGAGAGGACACCCTGGCGGCCTACCCCGAGCTTCGCCAGGTTCTTTCCGCGTTATCCGGCAAGATCCCAAACGACGCAATGCGGAACATGAACTACGCGGTGGATGTGGAGCACCGTCCAGTGCGAGAAGTGGCGAGCGAGTTTTTGAAGGGCGCGGGGCAATAACTCTCAAGGCACGCGCGAGCGAAGATCCGCGTTTCATCGTGTATCTCCTCCAACGACTGCCCGTTGCGCACAGACTATAAGCGTCACCAGCGCTGCTCCCAACAACGTGAGTGGATTCGGCTCGGGTGCGGCTGCGACCGTCTCCACCACGGAATCGGCGTAGTAGTTCACGTTGATGAAGCCGTAGATTTCGGACGGGTCGGCCATCGAATTAGTGCCGATGACTTCGTATTGATCGTTCGCAACAGCGACAACGCCGGTGTTGCTTGTGATGGGGCCCAGCGAAATGCTCGCCAAATCGTTCGGAACGATCGAAAATTCATCGGCGGGCACCGCTAGACCGAGTGAACTGAGAGCGCCGGAGACGCCCAGCAACTCTTGCGAGAAGGAGGAGCCGTCCAGGAAGCTGTAGTCGTCCTCTACGGCGAAGCGACCGATGTTGTTCTGAATGTACGTCGGCACAATCGGATCGGCCCCAATTTGCGTGGCAAGGTCGGCGGGAATGGTTTCGTTGATGTATAGATCGTTGAACGTATCCAGCACATCGCCGCCGGCCGTTTGCACCGTGAGCGTTCCCATTATCACGTCAACGTTGACGTTGGTGGTCCCAGGAAGTGAATCGGCCTTGGCCAGCAGGGCGGATACACAGACGAGTAGCGCAAACGCCGTTAATAATCTGATTGCATGGTTCCATAGAGGTGGACTTTGGGGCATGATTACTTCTCTCCGACCATCGCAGTTTGCGGTTCGGCCGGAGGGATGCGCAAGTCACAACGGGCACTGTGACGTTACAGCCTTTTATTTTCAGCCTGTTATACTGATACGTTAGCGTTCAGCCATGAGCACGTTGGGCAGCGATCGCGGAGTTTCGCTTGACCCTGAATACGCGCGGAAGGTCCGGGCTCAGCTCGACCGGGTGCTGTCTTCTTCCACGTTTGGGGGCTCCGCCAAGCGTGTCGAACTTCTCCGATACCTGGTCGAGCACGGTTTGGCCGGCGAGGCTGGTCAAGTCAATGAATATGCCATAGCCGTGGACGTTCTGGGCCGGCCGGCGTCGTTTGATCCACGCATTGACTCCATCGTACGGACGCAGGTGGGCCGCCTTCGGGAGAAGCTCAAGGATTACTACTCAAACGAGGGCCGGCAGGATCCGATCGTTATCGATATTCCGCTGCGAAGCTATAGTCCGTCATTCACGGTCCGCGACCCTGAACCATTGGTGGAACCGCCGACACCTTCCGAAACGGTCACCATGCCCGAACGGGCAACCAGGCTTCCGGTCCGTGCGCTGGTCGTAACTTCCCTGGTCACGCTGGTCGTTCTGGTGGGCGCACTCGCTATCTGGAAAGCGCGTGCGTCGACGGAGAAACCAGTTCATTCTCTAGTCGTGCTGCCGTTCCAGAGCCTCTCGCGCGACAAACAGGATGAATACCTGGCCGACGGCTTCACTGAGGACCTGACGAATCTTCTGGCCCAATGGAAAGAGGTGCGCGTGGTTGCGCGCACTTCCGCCACCCAGTTTAAGGGACAGGGCGTCGACATCCGCGAAATCGGGCGAAAGCTCAATGTTAACGCGGCCATTGAAGGCAGCTTTGAGAAAGAGGGCGACCATATTCGTGTTACGGCTCGAATGAACCGAACTTCGGATGGGTATCAGCTCTGGTCAAAAGCCTACGACGCACGTTCGAAAGACATGCTGGGCGCCGAGGATGAAATCGGACATGCCATCGCCGAAGCAGTCCGAAAGCTGGACCAGAACGTTCCGGCGCCTCCCACCCCGTCCAGCACCAACAGCCCGGAAGCACACGACCTGTATCTGCGCGCTTCTTTCCTGCTATCGAAAAGGGATCCTGAGTCAGGGAAACAGGCGCTTGCTCTGCTGGAGCAAGCTGTAAAGATAGATCCGAAGTACGCAAAGGCGTGGGTTCAGATTGCCGATTTGATGTTCTCGCTTTTGAGTAGCCAGATCGTTCCAGTTGAGGAAGGTCATGAACGGGTGAAGACCGCTCTGCGGAAGGCTCTCGAGGCCGATCCGGACGACTCCGAGGCACGCGGAATGCTCGCTGGGTTGACGCACAGCCTCGATTGGGATTGGCCTCGCGCCGAAAGCGAGTTCAAGCTGGCAATCGACGAAGGAGGCGGCGCGCGCGTCCGGTCGCTGTACGGCTGGAGCCTGATGACCGTGGGACGTTTTGAAGAGGCGAAAGAGCAATTGCGTATCGCGCAGGATGAGGATCCGCTTGGCACCGGCCAGCGGCTGAACGAAGCTGCAATCTATTACTTGCAGAGGCGATACTCGGACGCTACACACCTGCTGAATAACGTCCTTGAGGCGCATCCCGCCATGTCCTCGGCGCACACGCGGCTCGAATGGTTCTCGCTGGCGCCGAAGGATTGCTCCACCGTGGAAGCCCAGGTCACGTGGCGCGAGCGGAATGTTCCACAGGCTGACGGCGAAGTGGATCGCGCTTTACTTAGCGCCTGCCGCGGTGATGTGCAGCCGGTCCGGCGGTACCTGGCGAGCACGCCGACGGAGACCAAGCTCCGGGCGCCCTGGGATACCGCTCTGCTTTCGCTGCTATCCGGCGATAAAGCTTCCGCATTAGCGTTCCTGGAAAAAGCGGCCGACGCGAGAGTTTCCAACGTGCTCACCATGAAATACGAGCCCCTCTTCGAGCCGATCCGTTCTGAAGCCCGGTTCGTCGCACTTGAGAAAAGGATAGGGATCGATCCCTAGCTGGGAAACCTACACGATGGTGCGAGGATCCAACGCCGCACCGGAGGCCTTTTCAGGCCGCCACGATCTAAGGCACGCGCGCGCGAAGATTTTTCAGAGCCCGCAGCGCTTCTTGCGAAACCTCGTGGTCGCTGTCCTGAGACAAGCTCTGCAAGGGCGCGATTGAATCCTCGGCGCCGCTTTGCGACAACACCCACGCTAATCCGATCTTCTCGTCCTTAGTGGTGGCGGGCTGCTGGAGGACCGGATAGAGCGCGCGGCGGATGTCGGGATCGCGCGCCAGCTCGGCCAGATAAGGCCGCGCGGTTCCGTGATAAGCGGCGGAGTTGAGGTTGTCCACCAGGTAACGGAGCGGATCGAATTCTCCCATATCGCGCTTGCCGAGCGCCGCCAGCGCGAAAGCGAGCGCCAGCCGCGCGCCGGTCTTCTTCTCGTTTGCGAACGCGCTTTCCACAGCGGCGAGGTCGGCCGGGTTCTTCAACCGCGCTGTGCCTTCGGCA
>JBEKHQ010000312.1:0-4847 GCA_050012195.1 Bryobacteraceae bacterium
TGCCCGCGCACCGCGCCACGGCCGCCGCGCTGGACGGGAGCATCATCGTGATCGCGCTGGCACTGTTCGGTCTGGTTTTCCACCTGGCGGGCGGCCAGATGATTCTCACTTCCAAAACCATACCGCTGTTCGCCTGCGTCGCTGGAGTTCTGGTGGCCCTGTACCGACTGCTGTGGTGCATGGCCGATAGCGATACGCCCGGCATGAGATGGAGCCACCTGATCCTGGTCAACTTCGATGGACAACCGCCCAGCCGGAGGCAGCGTTTGGCTCGTACCGCGTCCGGCTTGCTAAGCCTGCTGGCGGGCGGGATCGGCTTGGTGTGGGCCCTGGTGGATGAGGAAACCCTCACCTGGCACGATCATATTTCCAAGACCTTCCCCACGCCGCATTAAAGTTCCAGCGGTCGCCCGGGCCGGCTACTGCTTTTCAAAAACGAACGTCTGATCCGTCTCGCCGAGCGCGCCCGCTACCAAGTGCGCAGTTTCGGTTAGCGTTTTTCCGTCCGCCGACAACACCCAGACAGATCTCACAATGACATCGGTGTCTTGGAACTTCAATTTTGTACCTACCACCAGGCTGGGCCCTTCCCAGCTCGCGCTGTTCTTCACTTCCAGCCCACCGGCGTTGTTGGTCACTTCTTTTCCGTCCGTGGTCATGCTGAGGACGTACTCCTGCTTGCCCTGGGCGCCGTCGTCGGAAACATTCACCTTCAGAACGGGATCCTTGTGATCGATGATGTCGGTCCGGCTGTTGGAAGGCGGAAGCGGACCGAAGTCGGATTTTTCCACGTTCATTTTCCATGTGCCGCTATAGTTGGCCCGGCTGCCGGCGGAAGACGTCGCCTTCGCGGCCGATGCCGGTGCGGAGGCAGCCGCCGCGCCCCCGGAGGCTTTCTCGAACACGAATGTCTGATCGGTCTCCCCAAGCGCGCCAGCAACCAGGTGCGCGGTCTGGGTCAGCGTCTTCCCATCCGCCGACAGCGTCCAGACGGACCGGACGGTGACGTCGGTGTCCTGGAACTTCAACTTGGTGCCGACCACCAGGCCCGAGCCTTCCCAGGTCGCGCTGTTCTTCACTTCCGTACCGCCGGCGTTGTTGGTCACTTCCTTGCCGTCGGTGGTCAGGTTGAGAACGTATTCCTGCTTGCCTTGCGCGCCGTCGTCGGAAACATTGACCTTTAGCGTCGGATCGTTGTGCTCGATGATATCGGTGCGGCTGTTGGACGGAGGCAGCGGTCCGAAGTCGGATTTTTCGACGTTCATTTTCCAAGTGCCGCTAAAATTCGGTTTGCTTTGGGCGGCGAGCGAGGCCGCGAGCGCAAACACACCGAGAGTCGTAACGAGTGCTGTACGGTACATAATCATCTCCCTATTGAAAACCACAACCACGCGGGGAAGTCCCGATGCAAATTAGGTTAGCATGGAACGCCGGCGTACATCTCACGCGCCTGCCGGTTCGACGATCGCCGACATCGATCCCTTGGATCGCGGCATGCGCCAGTCGGCTCCGAAGGCGTGAATCTGGTCCCGCCCAAATTCGGCCTGCTCCAGCTCGCAGGTCATCACCACGGTCCGTCCGGCGGTGTCGACCTCGACGGCGTGATTCCAAGCCTCGCTTTCGGAAAACGCGAACAGGTTGGCCAGCATCTCCACCACATATTCGTAAGTGTGCTCGTCGTCGTCCAACAGGACGACGTGATAGAGGGGGACCTGCTGATCCTGGTTTTCCTCCCTCACCTTGGGAGTCGGCGTGACCACGGGCATCGCTATTTATCATCATAATAGGCCGGGGATGCTATGATCGTAATTGGAAGGGGGCGCAACGGATTCGACGGGATTGAATCGTTGTGGGAAGGCGTGCCGGGTTCCGAGCTCCCGTTAAACGATCGGAAAAACAGAACTGCCAATCAACAGTTCGCTTACGCTGCCTAATTAATTAGGTAGCCGCCCCGGAGGCTAGGCCTCGATGGCTTTCAAGGGGCGTCATTTTCGAGGATTGGGCCGAGAGCTTCTGCTCGGAGCAGCAGGCTGACGACAATCGGGCTAAGCCGCCGTTTTCTTGCCGGTTCTAATGCGGCGGCCGACAACCACCGAATCGGAAACGCACGTAGTTCTTTTCACGGCGGGCTTTCTCGGACGCGGGTTCGACTCCCGCCGCCTCCACCACCAATATCTATTAATTCAATCGTTTAATAAGATGCTCGATAGATACGTCAGTTTTACGTAAACTGGGTTGTGGGTAGGATGTTGGGCAATGATCAACATCTTTCGGCGCCACATCACAGGGGTGCAAACCATTTCCTGGCGTTTCAGTTCTCCTTCCCAGCGCCCCGCCTGCAGAACCTCCGCGCTGATGTCCTCGACCGGCACGGGGAAAATGGCCTGCGGAATTTCGCGCGAGCGCTGCCCGATCGCTTCCTCCGCGGTCCAGCTGCACCACTCCCGAGCTCCCCGATTCCAGTAAGTGATGACGTCACCCATATCCCGGACGAAAATGCTGTCGTGCGTTAGATTCAGCAAACTAGCTTGCTGGATTCGTTCCGCCGTCTGATCTCGAGCGCGTTGCGAGCTCGACGAAGTTCGGCCTCGACGCGGTGTCGAATGGCGCTGAACCAGCTGACCAGGGCTGTAAATGAGGCAAAAACAATGAGTAACGGAGATCAGAGCGCAGGAGGTAGAGCCTGTGAAGGGGCTCCAAAAAGTAGGCGAAGCTTATGAACGACAATAGAAACGCCGGAACGGCACCGCTGGTCTTTCCGTACCAGGCCGCGACGGTGATGGCGAACAGGAAGAGGAAAACGTTGTGGAGCTGGAAACGTTCCAGAAGAAGCGCCATGCCCAGCGCCACCAGGACGGAAAGCACTCCCAGGAGATGGCGTTGAATCGTAGGAAGGGGCGTCTACAATTGGGGTTTCCACGGCGCCATGGCCTGCCTCGCTCCGACACTTCGCTTGCGCTCGACCCGCTTGACGATTCGCGTCAAGCAGCCCGAGACGGAGCACACGATCTCAGCGTCGGCAGGCTCCAGTCCTGGCTCGAAGGCGGAGGCAAGAGCCCGAATGAACAGGTCGCGAAGTCGAGGAAGAAAATTCTCCAGAAGTAGATCCGTATGGCGCTGCCTGTACGGTTCACCCACCTCCCAAAAATCCTACCCGTCGAGCCGGGCGCCAACGGCCGAACCAATGGGTTTGCCCGATCCATTCCGCTCTGCCAAAACCACAAGGTTGTGGAACTCTTGCGCAACATTTGGAAGCGGAATCCTAACACGGCCATCACCTGGAAGAAGACATCAGAACGGCAGTGAAGCTGTCGCGGCGCGTCCGCTGTCGAGATTAAGATTTCGTCCGGGGAACCGCCTAGGTCTCAGCGGCCGGCGTAGCCACCGGCAGCAACGGCCTTTTCAACCGCGGCTTGGGAAAACAGGTTGTCCAGTCCGCGCACCGACGATTGCTTTGGGCTGATCTACCTATTTGGCGCCCGCCGCTCCGTCCGCTTTCCGCGCGGCACTGAGGGCGGTTTCCACCCAGGAGTTTCCCTCGTGACAGTCGTATTCGAAGATGCGGTCGGTGGTTGCCACCAACGGATACTCAAGGGTCCACGGTTTGGTGAACGTAGCCGGGTCTTCGATGGTCGCTCGATAGACGAGGGTATCGGCGCCGGAGCGCGATAAGCGCTCGATGACGTGCAGGTTTTCGGAGCTGCCGCGGAAAGCGTACTGGCTGTTGAAGTTGGTAGTGTCGATCACCAGCGTATCGCCCTCCCAATGGCCGACGGAGTCGCCGAGCCACTGGCGAACGGACGGCGGTGCGTGGCTTGCGTTCATGCGAATGATGCGGGCCTCGTGGATCATTTCGCTGAGAATCATCACGTAACCAGATGTTTGGACAATCTGATAATTGCCGTTGTAAAGCTGCGGAACAATGGGTACGGGAGTGTAGCTCAGGCAGCGCTCGCTCAGATCGAGATCTTTCACGCCGGCAAGACGCTCGCGATTCTTGCGTCTGGCGTCTGTGCGCTGTTTTGCTTCTGGTGTGAGGTTTGGAATCTTTCCGTCCGGCGGATCGACAATCAGGGAGGTTCGCTTCAAACCGTTCACGCGTGCAAGCGTAGATCCTCTCTCCCAAGTCTCGCTGTCTTCCGCACCGACGGCTTTACCTTCCTGCACGCGCGCCAACGCGGCCGGGGTCAGGTCCGGCCGCTCTTCGAAGAGCCGGTGATCTCTCTTCTCAAAGGCGAGAGCTTCCTCGTCGGAGAGAGTCGCCTTGCCGACGAACTCCGCGCGGCGCTCCAAGGGGGTGGGGGTGGCGTTGGTCCAGGTCCCCTGGAGGTCGGCATGCCCGTCGGGAGTACGCGACAGGGCCGGGCTTTTGGGCTTGAGCTGGGTTTGTGACTGAGCGGTGAAGGGTGCTACAAGCAGCAGGGCAAGCGCTGCGACTGGATTGTGAAGCCGAGTCATCACAAAGGGTTCTAGCGAACATTATGTCAAACCATCAGTTGGAGGCGCGGTTAGCAGTAAGGGTCGCGGCTCCTTGCAAATGTTACAGTGCAACTCCGGCTCAGTGGTGGGCGGTAGTCTTTCTGCGGATCGTCACTCACTGATTACTTCCGTATACGCCGTAATCCAGGATCTATCTGCTTCCTCTCGTTGGCCCCTCGCCTGCTCATACCTCACTATGGAAAACTCCATGAAATACGTTGCGTTTGCAGGCTTACTGTTGTGCGGCGCCATCAAAGCTGATCCGGTGGCCGTGCGTCATGTTCAGGGCTATATCCATGGATTTCTTGTTCTGAAGGACACGGACGACAAGATTCTGGCATCTGGCGATCTAATACAGATTCCCGGTG
>JBEKHQ010000313.1:0-4841 GCA_050012195.1 Bryobacteraceae bacterium
ACGGAAGTTGCCGCACGTCAGGCCCATCGCGCCCTGATCCAAGCTGTCCAGCGTTCCTTCCGTCGGTCCGCTCGAACCCGCCTTCAGGTGCAATTTGAGATGCAGCGGGCCCAGCATGCCGGAGTAGTCGCCGCCGATTTTGGGGTCCTGCGCCGCCGCCGATCCAAGACAAACGAGCCAAGCTAACCAACGAAGCCGCATGCCATTCCGCCTTTCTAATCGTTAGCGCCAGATCGCGGCCAGCCGCGTCGCCTCCGTGCGCCCTTGCAGCAATCCGGCTTGGGCGGAAGGCTGGCGGCGGCTCGCGTCCATCAGGTTCAGACCGAACGCCGCGCTCGATCCCTCGTCCGGAACGATCACCTCCACCTGGCTTCCGCTGTCGCTGAGCGCCTTTAGCTCCTCGTCGAACCGCTTCCGGAACACATCCGCGATGAACGACGGCATCATTCGCAGCGTCACCGCGACCACTACCGCGACATCATAGCCCTTCGCCAGATCGGCATTGGTCGCCGAGCGCATCCCGCCGTCGACGTAGCGGCGGCCGCGGAACGAAATCGGCGGATAAATCCCCGGAACCGCGCAGCTCGACGCCACCGCGCGCGCCAAACCAATTCCGGCGTCGTTGTTCCAGGCCTGGAACGACCCGTCGGCGGCATCTACCGCCGTGCAAGCGTACCGTTTCGCGGGCCACGCGCCGTCGAATCCGCCGCCCAGCAGCGGCGCGAATCGCGACATGAAATCCTCCTCGCTCATCGCCGGCGATTTCAGCGCCCAGGCTCCGATCTCGGCGCGCACTTCTTCCGCCGGCCGCTTGCCCGATGCCGCTTCGAGCATCTTCGTGATGAGCATCGTCAGATCGGGCGCGGGACCTCCAGCGGAAGGAGCGGACACCGTTCCGGCCAGATCCGGCGCGGCGATCTGCGCGGGCGACCTGCCCAGCGCCACTTGCGCGCCGACCAACGATCCCGCCGAAGTGCCCACGATGAAATCCGCGCTCGAAAGATCCACTCCGTTTTCGGCCAGTCCGGCAATCAAACCCGATTCCCAGGCGATTCCGACCGGCCCGCCGCCGCCCAACACCAGTGCTTTTGTCATTCGTTCTCCATCGTCTCAAAATTGCGCGGCGTCCGGCGACGCGCCGGCCGTTACTGCGCTACAATCCCGGCATGACCAAGCATCGCTGGTGCATAGCCGCGAGCCGCGCCGTGCTGCTCGCCGCCTCAATCCAGTTCGCCTTCACCGAGCCTTTGGATACACAAAAGCTCGTCCTCGAGAACCAGTTCGTGCGCGTTTTCGAAATCCGAGTGCCGCCCGGCGTTTTCGAGCCGAGGCACAGCCACGCTCGCGGCGTTACCATTGCGCTCAGCGACTACTCCAACGAAGTCACAAACTATCCGGATGGAAAGGTCGCTCACGGCCAAGTCAAGTTCGGCGACGTGCGTTGGGCTGAACCGGTAACGCACGAAGCGCGCAACACGGGCATAACCGAACAGCACGTGATCCGAATCGAACTGAAGCAACCCGCGCCGGCCGGATCTTCCGCGCCGCCCGCCGACCTCGATTCGCTCCTGGTGTGCAAGGACACCCTGAAGCTCATCTTCGAAAATCAATTCGTGAGGGTGATTGACGACCGGATTCCGGCCGGGGTGGCCGAGCCGAAGCATGAACACCCGCACGGGCTGACCATCGCGCTGGCGGATTCGGACAGCGAGGCCGTTACGTACCCGGGCGGCGAGACCGCGCGCCGGCACGCTTCGCTCGGCGACGTTCACTGGACTGAAGCCGTCGTTCACGAAGTCCGCAACGTGGGGACAACGGATTCGCACACCATTCGCATCGAGCTGAAGTAGCAGTGTGATACACTGCGCCGCAAGGAGAGACGCATGCATCGCCGCGAGTTCTTCCATATCACTTCAGGCGCCGTTGCCTTGGCCGCCTTCCAAGACAACGCTATCGAGAAAGCGCGCGCCGCCGCGCAATCCGTCAATGGCCGCAAGCCGGAAGACGTCGCCCGCGACGAGGATTATTGGGCCGAAATCCGCAACGCCTTCACCATTGACCGCAACGTGATCAATCTCAACAACGGCTATGTCAGTCCCGCGCCTCGCCCGGTGCAGGACGCCATGCGCCGCTATCTCGAATTCAGCGACATGGGGCCGTGGCACACCATGATCGACAATCTCGAAAAGCAGATTGAAATGGTGCGGCGCCGTCTCGCCGATGCCGCCGGTTGCGATCCCGAGGAAATGGCCATCACGCGCAACGCCAGCGAGTCGCTTGAAATCGCGCAGTACGGAATCGACTTGAAGCCGGGTGACGAGGTGCTGACCACCAATCAGGATTATCCCCGCATGCTCACCACTTTCCGCCAGCGCGAGCGGCGCGAAGGGATCGTCCTGAAAACGATCTCGTTCCCGGTGCCTCCGCCCAGCCTGGACGATCTTTACCAGCGCGTGGAGCGAGCGGTCACGCCCAAGACCAAGCTCATTCTCGTTTGCCACATCACCAATCGCACCGGACAAATTTTCCCGATCCAGCGAATCTGCGAAATGGCCCATTCGCGCAACATCCCGGTGATCGTCGACGGCGCGCACGCGTTCAGTCACTTTCCATTTACGATTTCCGATCTCGGTTGCGACTACTACGGCACCAGTCTCCACAAATGGGCCTGCGCTCCCATCGGAACGGGCTTCCTGTACGTCCGAAAATCGCGCATCGCCGGCACTTGGCCGCTCATGGCCGCCGAGGCGCGACAGGATAACGATATTCGGAAATTCGAGGAAATCGGGACCCACCCGGCCGCGAACCACAACGCCATCAGCCAGGCGCTGGTGTTCAGCGAGAACATCGGGATCGATCGCAAGGCCGCCCGCCTGCGCTATTTACGGGATCGCTGGGCTCATCGCCTGTCCGAAAATCCGCAGGTGAAGATTCTCCACAGCCCCGATCCAACCATGTCGTGCGGCATCGGATTCCTGGGTTTTAACCATGCCGATCCAGGCGCGATTCACGATGCGCTCTTCAGCAAGTACAACATCATCACCGCGCGCGTGGCTCACGAAGAATACGACGGCCTTCGAATCACGCCCCACATCTACAGCACCGTCGCTGACATCGACGTCTTCGCCGGCGCCGTCGAAAAGGAACTGAAGAGCGCTTAGGGTTTCTGGGGATAAGCCGGACTGCGGGCTACCGCGCGGCGCGGGAATTCGCGGGCCAGCTTCTTGAGCCAGCCGAGTTCGGTCCGCAATTGATCGATCCCGAGGCTGAGCATCCACACCGCCTCGTGGAACCTGTGCCCCACTTCTTTGCGAACCGCGGCCAGAATCTCCTGCCGCGAGGCGAGTTCGCGTTCTAGGAATTTCTGGCGCTGCCGCACCTGCTTCAGGAAAACTCCGGGGCGGCATTGCCAGGAAAGCCCCAGCCAAGTGAGAAACGCGGGCCGCTCTCGTCCGTCGGTCCAGTCGTCGCGCTCCAGAGCGTCGGCCAGCGCCGCGTGCCCGCGAGGACCGGTTTCGAAGACGCGCCGCTCGGGTCCGCCAGTCTCTTCTCCAGTCTCGGCCGCGCGGATCAGTCCCAGACGCGCCAGCTTGTCGAGTGAATAGTACACCTGCGGGCGCGACACGCCGGCCCAGTCGCGGACCTTGCGAAATTCGAGCAGGGCATTCACTTGGTAACCGTGCATGGGCCGTTCGGCGAGCAGGCTCAGCAGGACCAGATCGGGAATCGTCAATTTTTCGCTTGACAGAGCCTTCATTTGTCAACTAGTATAACTAAGACTAGTTCTGAAAGCAAGGAGGACAAATCGATGCGATTGGGGCTTTTGATGATCATTTCGGCCGTTCTAATGGCCGCACAGGAGAAAACCATGACAGTGAAGAGATTGACGCCGAATCTGTACACCGACGACGTCGAGTCGTGCGTGAAGTTCTGGGTGGAGCGGATGCATTTCGAAAAAACGGCCGAGGTGCCGGACGGCGGACGGCTGGTGTTTGCCGCTTTGCAGAAGGGGGGCATCGAGCTGATGTACGGCGCTTACGCGAGCCTGGATCAGGACCCGGCCGTGGCGGGATCGTATCAAAGAGGCACTGGATTTCTGTTCCTCGAAGTGGACGATTTGGACGCGGTGGTGGCCGCGATGAAGGGCGCTCCCGTTGTCGCGCCGGTGCACAAGACTTTTTATGGATCCACCGAGTTTACAGTCAAGGACCCGGCCGGTCACCTGATCACCTTCGCTCATTTCGCCAAGCCGTGAGGACCAGCGGCGGCGGCGCCAGGCTCAGCGCCGCGATTGGCGATGCGCGCCGCCGCCCAGTCCCCCCAGATCGATGAGCACGGCGATCAGCAGCCACAAGAGATTGATTCCCTCCATCGGCATGCCGCTATTTACTTCCCAGACGTACACGATGGTGGTGAGCGGGAGGAAAATAAAGCCGAGCACCGGCACAAGAAAACCGTGGTGAAACGCGCGCTGCAGGTAGTTGGAGAAGAGCCACATCAGCACCAGCGCGACGCGCGGGAACATCAGAATGATGAGGAGCAGGCAGCAAGGCACGGTTTATGCCCGAATAGTACCACGCCCGCTCGGAGCAGCCTCACAGTCCGTGGAAAAATCGGACCTAGCTGCAAGCGGTTCGATCTAAGTTATGGCATTCCAGCGCATTCAGGACCAGCACCACTCGCCCATCTCCCATGATGGCGGCGCCTTGGAATTCCTTGCATTGCTCTAACCCACCCGCCAAAGGTTTGACCAACACCTCTACTTCACTAAGAAACTTGTCGACCACCAGGCCGTACTTCAGCGTGCCTGCTTCAACGATTGCTACCGACAGCTCCGCGGT
>JBEKHQ010000314.1:0-4831 GCA_050012195.1 Bryobacteraceae bacterium
GAGCGTGCTGCTCATTTAAGACCAGCCTTCAAACAAACGGAGATTCTTGAAATGCAGGTCGTTGAAATCGACGGCGCGGCCGAGAAACAGCAGCGGAGGATTTTCGCTGTAATCGATAGTCGCGAACTCGCCGGTGGTGGAACGGAGGTCGGCGAAGAGCAGATCCGATTTGTCCCAATACTCAAAGGGCAGCTCGCCTTGGACACCTTTGTAGCGGGCTTTGGTCAGCGATGTGACTTGGTAAGTTTTGTTCTGCCACTCGAACGTCTGGCCTTTGCTGGTGGTCGCGGGCAGAGGCTGGGCGGGATTCGTCAGCGAGGATAGATCGTATTCCAGCTGCGCGTCGGCCAGCCAGCCGCTCGATCCGTCGTTGTACACCACGTGCCATTCGTTCCAGCCGCCTTGCTCGTATTCGTAAATGATGCGGCCAATGACGACGAAGCCTTTGTTCTGATAGACGCCTTCGGTTCCGATCTGGATGGGCGACGCGTCGGCGGGCAGGTCGGCCACTTCACCAACCTTTTTCAGATCGACATCGGTGCGAACGAGAATCGAGTGACAGAACTCGCAGGTGGTTTGCACGGCGCTCGACCAGCGGAACGTCACCGGAGCGCCGCAGTTGGGACAGTTCGCGACTGGAGCGCTCATACCTGGTAGGGCCGCTCGAACATCCGCACCGAGACGTTGGTCGCCCCCAATACCTGTTTGAGCAGCGCTTCGAAATCGGTGGCGGGACGAGGCCGGCAGCAGAACAGGTTAAGGCACAACGATCCGTATTCGGGAAACGTGTGACACGCCAGGTGCGATTCCGAGAGCAGGCTGACGCCGGTGATACCGCCGGTGTTGGGAAATTTATGCCAATTGGATTTACCGAGCGGATGCAGATCGAGCGCGGCCACCAGCTTGGCGAAGAGATCCTCCAAGCGATCGATTTCGGTGAGCGCGCTTCGGTCGCAGCCGTGGGCTTCGACGATCCATTCTAGGCCGCTCATTCGTTTATTATTGAGCGCTACCGCACTCCGGACAGAATTTCGCGTTCTTCGGGATCCCCTTGCCGCAGTTGATGCAGAACTTGGTCTCGGTTGCGGGCGCGGCCGGCGCCACTGGTCCACCGCCCCCAGTTGCGGGCGCGGGGCCGGCGGGAGGCGCCTCGCCGGGCTTGAGGGCGTTGATCATGCTTTGCGCCATCGTGAGTCCCGCGCCCAAGCCGACGCCGATACCTGCCGTACCGCCTTCGTTAGCCGCCGCCACCGGCAATGATTGCGCGACCTGGAATTGCGTGTACTTGCCCATGTCGCCGATCATGTTCATGCCGATGCGCTGATCGAGCAGTTGCTGCAACTCGTCCGGCATCGAAATGTTTTCGACCACGAAGTTCTCGAGCGACAGGCCGAGCTCGGCGAACGCGGGCTTCATGTTATCGGCGATCTTCTGTCCCAACGCGCCCTGGTTCGCGGCCATATCGAGAAACGGGACGGAGCTTTGCGCGAACGTGTCGGTCATGCGCGCGACGATGGTGTTGCGAAGCTGGCCTTCCAGGTCGCCCACGTGATAGACGTCGCGCGTACCGCTGATCTTTTGATAGAAGACCTTGGCATCCGCGATCTTGTAGGCGTAAATGCCATAGCCGCGCACGCGGACCGCGCCGAATTCCTTGTCGCGAATCGTGATGGGCGTGGCGGTGCCCCAGCGCTGGTTGGTTTGGAGGCGCGTCGAAAAATAATAAACGTCCGATTTGAACGGGGACTTGAACGCTTTGTCCCAATTCATTAGGTAGGTCAGGATGGGGAGCGTTTCGGTGGTGAGCGTGTAGAGGCCGGGGCCGAAAACGTCGGCAATGCGGCCCTCGTTGACGAACACGGCCATCTGGGAATCGCGAACCGTAAGTTTGCCGCCGTTTTGGATCTCCATGTCTTCCATGGGATAACGGTAAGCCAGGATACCATCTTCGGGTTCGGTCCACTGGATGACATCGATGAACTGCTTCGATAAGAAACTCATAGGCTTGTATCCGAGTATACGCCAGAAAGCGACCTTTTGTTCGCTATTTACGGAACTGTAACCCTTTGTATTACATGGAGCTAGCGGCTGGACGAAGTCCTTGGGGCGAGCGGCGCGATCACGCCGTTGGGCGGCTCCGGCGGCCGAACCAGATCGGAAAGGTCCAGCGTGTTCACGCCATCGATGATCTTGGCGTAGGCGCGCGTGATCGATTCGAGGCCGGTCCACGGCACCGTGTCCGGTCCCTCGTGGTCGGAGTGGAAGAACACGTTGTAATCGGAAGCCTGGACGCCGGCAACGTACGGCCATAGCGCGCTCATCTCGCCGCCGGGCGCGGCGCGTTCGGGCGTGGCGTAGGTCACGACGCCAAATTCGCGGAAGGCTTTCACCGCGATGTCCTGGAGTTTTTCGCGGCGCGGTCCGCCCGCGTACCACAACATGCCCGTATATGTATTGGCTTTTCGGATGTCCTCGCCAAGCAGATAGGTCTGGAGAGTCGCGGTGTGTTCGCAATTGATGAGCAGCGCCGTTTTCTCGAAGGCTTCGTCTCGGTGCGCGAGCAGCCAGCTTCCGCTCATGTTCGCTCCGTTGTGGTGGCCGGTGTGCCCGAGAAAAACGATGGTGCGGCGGCGCTGGGCCTTGGGAATAGCGGCGAAATATTCGGCTAAGCCGACCATGGTGGCGACGCCCGACGCGTTGTCGGTTCCCGATTCGAACCAACCGTCGCGATGGGCGATGATGTAGATCGTTTCGTCGGTGGAACCCGGCAACGTTCCCCAAACCGTTCCCGATTTCAGATTGGGCGTCATGTCGACGTTCAAGCGCACTTTCACGCGGGGAGGCGTGGCGCCCGCTTTTCCGATCAGGTCGCGCATAGCGTAGCCATCCTTCATTCCCATGGAGAACGTGGGGACGTTAGTGCGCGTGGGATAGAGCTGGGTGCGTATGTTTCCGGGCAGCGCGATCACGGCGAAGATGGCGGCGGCGCCTTTCGCCTCGGCGCGACGCAGGGCATCCTCGGCGGTGGCGGTGTGACGCCACGATCCGGGCAACGGCATGCTGAACACGAAAACGGCTTTACCGCGAACGTCGCGCCCGATGTAGTCGGCTTCGCTGCCGGTTCCGACATATGCCGCCTCCAGATCCAAACCGGCGGCCGGCGTGGCGGGAGTTTGATAGGCCGGCTGCGCCGATTCGAGTTGCAAGGTCTGATCCGAACCGGTGGCGGTAACGTCCCAGGATTGCGGCATCCATTGCGGAGGAAGATCGAACGGCTGCAGGTGCACGTCGGCGAGGCCCAGCTTATTGAACTTCCCGATCATCCATTGCGCGGTTTCGGCGTCGGCCGAAGTGCCGATGATACGACCCCAGAATTGGGGATGGCCGGAATCGCGATAACGCCGCGAGATGGCCGCGAGATCCTCGACATATTCGTGGAGGCGCTTGCCGTCGATGGTGCCGTAGGCTCGCTCCGATGCCGGCAGCGGCCACTCGAGAAGGGCGTCCTCGAGCTTGTAGATGGCGGGTCCGGGGAGCACGCCGCCGGGCGGAGTGCCGGGAGGCGGAGTAGGTTGTGCGCAGGCGCTCGCGAGGGCGATCAAGGCTACGTAAGCCGGTTTGAACATCGAAGCCTCCTTGCTTGAGCGAAGACTGATCGACCTAAGCCTATCGAGCCTTTCTCGATAACGCAAGGCCAGGCTATTGGTAGCGCAGCGCGATCAAGGGGTCAATCTTAGCGGCGCGGCGGGCCGGGATGAAACACGCGAGCAGGGCTACCGAGGTCAGCACCAGCGCGACGATGGAGTAAGTGAACGGATCGGTGGTCTTCACGCCGAACAACAAGCCGGCTAGCAGGCGCGTAAGACCGAAGGCCGCCGCCAAGCCGAGCGCCAACCCGATCAGCGCCAGTTTCATGCCTTGGCCGATCACGAGCCGCAACATGTCGCCGGAGCCCGCGCCGAGAGCCACGCGAATCCCGATCTCCTGCAGTCGCTGCTCGACGGTGTAAGACATCAGGCCGTAAATTCCAATCGCGGCTAAGAGCAAAGCGAGGCCCGCGAAGATAGACAGCAAAAGCATGTTGAAATTCTGGCGCGCCGTGGATTCGGACAGCACTTGCTCCATGGTGCGGATTTTCGAGACCGGCAATTGGGCGTCCACTGCCAGAAATTGCTGCTGTATTGCGGCGCTGAGCGTGCTCGGGTCCATGCTGGTGCGAACGGCCCAGTTCAGTGGGAGCACGTTGTTGACGAACCGAGTCAGTCCGTCGGTAATTTGAGACTGGGGAACGTACATGACGGGCTGATCGCTATCGCTCAAGCCGGTCTCGTGGACTGTGCCGACGATGCCGACGATTTGGCGCGGCGGCTCTTCGAAATCGGGACCGAGCGCCTTGCCGCCGATGGTGATGCTTTGTCCGATGGGGTCGTTTTTAGGCCAGTATTTCTTGGCCATGGCCTGGTTGATGATTGCGACGTGCTCGGCCTTGCCGTTGTCGCGATCGTCAAACGTGCGTCCGCGCAGCAATGGGATTCTGAATGCGCCGAAGTACTGAGGGCTGATGCAGCGCCACTGTTCGTCGCCCGTATGCATATCGCCATGGGAAGGCGGTTGGCCAGCGATCACAAACGGGACGTCGAGTCCGCCCTCGGTCGGCAGCATGACTGTTACGGCCGCAGCCTGCACACCGGGCAGGGCTTCGACTTTTTGCTTGACCTGACGGATCATGCCTTCCACCTTGGCTGTGCTGTCGTAGCGGCCGCCGGTCAAGGAGGTTTGCATGGTGATGAGGTTATGAGAATCGAAGCCGGGTTGGACCGAACGCAATCCA
>JBEKHQ010000315.1:0-4821 GCA_050012195.1 Bryobacteraceae bacterium
GCTCGCCGCGCGCCACAAGCGCACGGCTCGCGCAGCCGTTCGCGTGAACCCGGATGTCGATGCCGCCACCCATCCCTATATTTCCACCGGGCTCAAGCAGCATAAGTTCGGGATCGACATCGCGGACGCCGAAGCCGTTTACGAACGCGCACGGGCGATGGAAAACCTGGTGCTCGAAGGCGTAAGCTGCCACATCGGCTCGCAGATTCTCGATATTCAGCCGATGCTCGAAGTGTTCGACAAAATGGTTGCGCTGGCCCAGCGCCTCCGCGCGCGCGGATGGCCCATCCGCACTTTGGATCTGGGCGGCGGCTTAGGCGTCCCATACAAGCCGGGCGACCCGGCGCCGTGCATCTCGGACTACGTCAACGCCGTGTGCGCGAAAGCGGCCGATCACGGCCTTGAGATATTGATCGAGCCCGGACGCTCCATCGTTGCCGAAGCCGGCCTGCTGCTCACCCGCGTGCTTTACCGCAAGAGTAATGGAGGGAAGGAATTCGTTATCGTGGACGCCGCCATGAACGATTTGCTTCGTCCGGCGCTCTACAACTCCCACCACGAAATCCTCCCGCTGCGCCAGAACCAGGCCGGCACGATCACCGCCGACGTCGTGGGTCCGGTGTGCGAGACCGGCGATTTTCTCGCGCGCGGACGCGAGATGCCGAATGTCATGCCGGGCGAATTGTTGGCGATCCGCACCGCCGGAGCCTACGGCTTCGTGGCGGCATCCAACTACAACGCCCGTCCGCGCCCGCCCGAAATCCTGGTGGAAGGCGCAACTTATCGCGTGGTCCGCAAGCGCGAAACCTACGAAGACCTCATCCGCGGCGAATGAGGGCGCTCTAACAAGGCGAGGACTTCGCCCGTGACGCGCGCCGCAGCAACTTCTTCAGGACCTCGAAGTCGATCTGGTCCGGCTTCTTGAAGCGAATGCATCCCTTTCCTATGCTCGAAGCCGAAAGCGAATCGCGATATTCGCCGAGTACGTCTTTATTCAACACGTAGAGCGCGATGTATTGTTTCTGGCTCGCGAACGCAACTTCCACGGCGCCGTTGCGCTTATACGCGGGCATTCCGTACTCCATGCACTCCTGATATCCGGTAAGATTCTGTCGGCACAGCTTACGAAGCCGCTCCATCGCGCCGCGGCGATCTGCGGGTACTTGTGCAACGTAGGTCTTGACGTCGGGCGCCTTACTCATCTTGGGTTTGGTCCCCGTCTGTATGGTATAAAGGCTGCCCATCAGTCGGTAGCCGATCTCAACCAAATATTCACCCCCGCTCCACAACCACTTACGCGATTCCACCGTCGTCCCCTCAGCCGCCGAGCGTACTCTTGTCTTGATGTACCATGCGATGAAGTCTGGCCTCTCCGCCCGAAGCGAGCCCCGCAGCCGCGCAATGCAAAATTGTAAAAACGAAACCAAATCCAAACTCGGACCCCGGCGCCGACGCTCCGCCAGCGCCAGTCGATATAATCAGAACGTGAAAGGCTCTACTGTCGCCACCGTCGCACTGGGAATAACTATCGCTCTCCTGAGCGGTTGCAAGAAAGATATTCAAAGCAAGGAGGCGGTCCGCCAGGGCGTGATGACCTACCTCGCCAAGCGCTCCGATCTGCTTTCGATGGACGTGAACGTCACCTCCGTCGACTTCAAGAACAACGAAGCCACCGCCACCGTCCGCTTCCAGGCCAAGGGAAACAATTCGCCTGCCGGCTCCATGACCATGCAGTACGTGCTCGAACGCAAGAGCGACCAGTGGGTGGTGAAGGGGCGAGCCGGTTCCGGCAATCCACACGGCGGAATGCCGCAAGAAGGCGCCGGTTCCATGGGTGCGATGCCGCAGACCATGCCGCCCGGGCATCCTTCCGTCGGCAATGGCGGCTCTCCGCCCCAAGCGCTGCCTCCCGGTCATCCGGTCGTGGGCGAAGGGAAATGAGCGCGGTCCGATGAAACGCGTTGCCGTCCTGGGCGGTGGTCCCGCGGGGGCCTTCGCGGCCGAGCGATTGGCGAAGGCCGGCCTCCGGACCGTCGTATTCGATGAAAAGCTCGCATGGGAAAAGCCCTGCGGCGGCGGCCTCACTTACAAGGCGTACCAGCAGTATCCGTTCCTGCTCGACAACGATTTTCCGAAAAAAGTTATCACCGATTTCAACGTCGCCGCGCCCCAGGCCGGCGGCGTCGAGTTGGGACTCAGCCGGCCGCTGGTGATCTACTCGCGCCTCGATCTGAACCGCATGCTGCTCGATCGCGCCGAGCAGGCCGGCGCGCAACTTGAAAAAACGCGCGTGCTCGAAATCGAGCGATCGGATCGCGGGTGGTCGCTCAAGACGCGCAACGGTTCGCTGGACGCCGATTATTGCATCGTCGCCACCGGCGCGCGCAACCCGCTTCGCAACGTGGGAACCGAGTGGACCGCCGCGGACACCATGTTCGCGCTCGGCTATTTCGTGGCCTCCGAACAAGACCACATCGACATTCAGTTTCTGCCGAATCTGGAAGGATACATCTGGGTGTTCCCGCGTTCGAGCCATCTCTCCGTCGGCATCTGCGGAAAAGGCGAGCCGGCGCATTCGCTGCGCGCCCGCCTGGAGCGATATATGGATGAGAAAGGCATCGCCTACAAAGGTTCGCCTTTCTACGGCCACATGCTTCCTTCGCTCGAAAGTCCCGGATGGAAAAGCAATCGTGTTGCCGGAGACGGTTGGATGGCGGTGGGGGATGCGGGCGGTTTAGTCGATCCGATCACCGGCGAGGGCATTTACTACGCGATGCGATCGGGCGACCTCGCCAGTCAGGTTTTGCTCAACGAATCGTGCCCGGCCGAAAGCAAGGCGCAAGCCTATCGGAGCCTGCTGCAGCGCGATTTCGCCGCCGATCTCGCATTCGGCGCAACCCTCGCCAAGCGCGTCTTCCTCGGCCGATTCTTGTTCAACACCATCCCGACGCGTATGGTTGGGTTCCTCCGCCGCAGCCCTACCTTCCGAGCCTTGATCGAGGATCTTTTCGCCGGCACCCAGCCCTACCTGGATTTGAAAAGCCGGTTGCTGAAGAATCTCTCCGGAACCTTGGCCGAGGTAGTCATGAACCTGTTCGCGCGGCAATCGCTCTACCGTCACCAAAACGCTCGCTAGAATAGAATTAGGTTAAAACCAACATGCCCATTTTCGAATACGTTTGTGATGATTGCGGAACCAAGTTCGAGAAACTGGTTCGCAACGGCGACTCTGTCGCGTGCCCCAGCTGCGGCGAATCCCGCTTGAACATGGCCCATTCGACTTTTGCCGCCCATTCCAACGGAAAAGCAAAAGCCGCCGAGTTCCCAAGCTGCCCCGGCGGCATGTGCCAGACTCCCGATATCTGCGGACGAAATTAGTCCCTGCCCACTTACGGAGTGGTCGCCGCCGCGGTAGCCGACGCCGGCAGCCCTTTCAGCACATCATTGGCGAAGAAGAATTTCCCATCGTTCGGCACCATCATGATCTGGACCTTATCGGAAAGCTTCTCGGCGATGATCTTCTGAATCAATAGCGGATTCTGCTTCAATACCTCGGCCTCCAGCCGGAGCCTTTCCGAATCGGCCTCGGCGACGTGGCGAATGCGATCCGCCTCGCCCTCGGTAGTCAGCTTGCGCTTTTCCAATTCCGCTTTGCTGTCGATGATCTTCGCCTCCGCCGTCGCCTCGGCGTTCAGCAACGTCGCCGCCTTGCGCGCTTCGGCCTCCAGCCTTGATTGTTGGATCTGCTTTTCCTTCAGCGGAAGCGTGTGCTGCATCGCGTCCGCCTGAGCCTTGGCTTCGAGCACCGTCACTTCGGCTCGCGCTTCGGCCGCCTTCACGTCGCGAGCCTTCTGCGCCTCGGCCTCCAGGTCGGCCTCCTTCACCATCTTCTGCTTCAGTTCCAATTCCACCGACATCCGCTCGTTCTCCTGCTCCTTTAGCAACAGCCCTTCCAGGCCTTTGGCGTACTCGGACGGAAGCTCGATGTCCCGCAACAAAACTTCCTTGACGATGATGCCGTCGGACGCCAGCTTCTGCGCGATCTGTCCAGCGACTGTGCGAACCATCTGGTCTCGCCGTCCAGCGAAAACCTCCCGAACGGTGTAGTTCGGAGCGGCCTCGCGAAAGGCGCTCGAAATCGCGGGAGGCACCAGCTCCGTCTCCACCGGCTGCGGCAGATTACCGTAGAGATAGGGAAGCTTGGAGGCATCCAACTTGTATCGAACGGTCACGGCCAGGCCGACTCCCAGCCCTTCTTTAGTCTGCACGCGCAAGGTCTCCAGCTTCTTCTTCGAGTCCTCCAACAAGCTGGTCGAATAGATCTGGTCGCGGGTGTTGAACAGCTCCACGCGCTCCATCAGCGGAACGGTCCAATGCACTCCGGGATAGAGCGTGCCGGGGAGCGTTCCTTGCAATTGGCTGATGCGGATTCCGGCTTGCCCGCTCGGGACCACGTGGATGCTGAGCCCCATCAGCAAGGGGATCAAACCAACGGCCAAAACGCGCGCGGCCATCGACCAGCGCGGCGCGAACACGCTTGGCTCCGGCGGCGTCTCCGCTTCGTTCGAGGGAAGCGGTCTCAAAAACAGGTACAGATCGTAGATCAGGATTCCAACCGCTCCCACCAGCAAGCCGAATCCGACCGTGGTGAACAGGTACTTCACAAACAGCATGGTGACTCTCCTTGGCTGGAATTCGGTAGAAGGTTCGTGGCCAAACCGACAAATTATTGATTCCAATCTAATTTTCTAAACAGTCCGACTCTCCGGGCGTGTTGCTCCTCACACGTACCCGCGAATTTGACACAAATTCGGCTTCCGC
>JBEKHQ010000316.1:0-4816 GCA_050012195.1 Bryobacteraceae bacterium
CTTCGCTCAATCTCCGGCCGTATGGATTGCGATCCCAGCACTTCCAGATTGACCGGTATGCCATCGTTGAGTGCAGCCCCATAGTCTAACTGCAAGTCCCGGTCAACTCGGTTGGGCAGCCGGACCGCCCTGGAAAAGGCTATCCAAAACGACTGGGTTTGACTGGGCGTGGACAGCAACCGTACGCTCGGCTGAAACTGTAATTGGTTATAAGTGCCGTAGTCCAGACGGACGCCGGCTAAGACCAAGAGACGGTCGGGAATCAGTTGCAGCTCGTCGCGCACCACAGCGTCGCCGACGCGGTATGCGGAGTCGGCCGGATTGAAAGCCAAAAATCGCTGCGATTCCGAGTCGTCCCAATATTGCTGAAATCCAACTCCCCAATAGACTTCATTGCGATCGCTGGTCTCGAATCTCTTTTGGTAATCCACCGTAAGGTTGTTGAAATCGCCGGCCACAAAGTCATAATTGATCTGATTGCGGTCGTAGGTTACCTGCAAGGTCGATTCGTTGCCCGGTGCGCTGGTGCGGGTCCATAAAGCCTGCAGGAACCCTCCGTCGGCGCCCGTGTGGCTGGTTAAGAAGTCGGAAACTGTGGGAATCAATACCGGATATCCCAAGTCTTCTTGGCCTCCGAGTTTGTACAAGTCGCCTTGCACCATCCACTGATCTTTCTCGGATGGTTGTCCGTCCACTCGAAAACCCACGCGCGCGGATTGGGTGTTGAGATCGGTAACCGGCTGGGGCTGCCGAACGACTTCGCCGATGCTGGGAAGATAGAATCCAGGTGAGGAGAATGCGGGATTAATGTCCTCCAATTTCGTCCAGACTTGGTAGGCAAGCTTATCCGAGCCGTCGCTCCAGCGCGCCATAACCGAACCTCGTAACTGGTTGCCGGATGCCACGCTGACTTGCCCGCCTTTCGTATCCCGGGCCTTCTTGGTGATGATGTTGATCACTCCGTTCATCGCGTTCGGGCCCCACATGACCGCTCCCGGGCCGAGCACGATTTCGATGCGCTCGATGTTCTCCAGCGGAACATCCACCAGATCCCACAAAACACCGCCGAAGAGCGGGGTGTATAAAGAACGGCCGTCGATCATGACCAACATTTTGTCGGAATAGAGGCTGGCGGACCCACGAGCCGAAATAGTCCATCTCATTCCGTCCACGCTCATCACGGTTAGCCCGGCCACCCATTGCAACGCCTCGGGAATCGAGGTCGCCCCCGATCGCCGGATGTCCTCCGCCGTCAGAACGAAGATCGCCGCCGGGGCTTTCGATAGTTCTTGCGCCTTGCGGCCCACGGACGTTACTTCGAGCTGGAAAAGGTCTTCGACGCTAAGATTGGTCAAGTCATCATCGGTGGGCGCGCCAACCCGCTGTGCGGAAGCGCTAGCGCTCGCCAGAGCCACGACAATGAGCAGTCGTCTCCTCATATAACCCTCATCGGCGAGCGGGGCGCTCTTTTGACCGAATCGAGCTTACATCGTTCGAGCTCGTCAAAAGCGAACTAGAACCTCTGCACCCATTTGAAGACGAAGGTGCGTTGCAAGGGGATCGCAACCAGCGGAGACTCCGAGTACGTCTCCAACACGCTGCGCCCGCCTAGATTTTGAACCGTAAAGCTGAGTTCAGTATCGCGGCTGGGCCGCCAACTGACGCGGGCATCGAACAGCACCACACCGGGCGTGTCGAATGGCATATTTCGCGACCGGGCGCGCGCCATCAAGTCGGCCTGCCATTTGCGCGAAAAATCGTACTGCGATCGAAGCCACCCTTGGTGGGCGGGGCTGGAAGTCCCCAACAACCATCCGTCGCCAGGTGGCAGCCACTTCGTTTCGTTCAAATAGGAATAGCCTGGAATCCAGCGCCATTTTCGTGTTGCCTGCCACGTTGCGGACAGCTCGCCGCCATAGGAGCGGCCGGTCCCCAGGTTCTGCTCCTGCAACGCCACGAAAACCGACGGTATCGATCCGATCCACTGAATTTGCGGCTGCCCCGACAGCGGGATTCCCACCAGCCGGTTGTAGTAGCTCCAGAAGGTGGAGGCGTCCACTGACCATCGCTGTCCCGATTGAAACCGGTAGCCGGCCTCCAGGCTGTCTTCAACCTCGGGGCGAATGGCTTCTGACCCGAGGACCTCGATATTGACCGGGATTCCGCCCATGAGAACGGCGCCCTCATCCAATTGCGCGTCTCGGTTGAAGCGGTCCGGCACGCGCACCGCCCGCGAGACCCCGGCCCAAAACGATTGGGTCTGACTGGGCGTGTATAACAGCCTGAAACTGGGTTGAAACTGGAAACGGCTGTAGGTGCCGAAGTCCACACGCACGCCGGCCACTGCTAAAAGACGGTCGGGAATCAGTTGGAATTCGTCTCGCACTACGGCGTCGCCAACACGGTACACCGAATCGGCCGGATTGAAGTCCAAAACTCGCTCGGTCTCGGTGTCGTCCCAATACTGCTGAAATCCCGCTCCCCAATAGACTTCATTCCGGTCGCTGGTCTGCAGTCTCTTTTGGTAATCCAGCGTAAGGTTGTTGACCATACCGCCTACAAAGCTGTAATCAATGCGATCGTGATCATAGGTGAACTGCAAAGTCGATTCGTTGCCCGTTGAGTTGGTGCGGGTCCAGAGCGCTTGCAGGAATCCTCCCTCACCGCCCGTGCTGCAGGTTACGAATTCTCGAATCGCGGGAAGCAATACCGGATATCCCAAGTCATCCTGGCCACCGATTTTGTACAGATCGCCTTGCACCATCCACTGGTCTTTCTCGGACGCCTGTCCATCCACTCGAAAGCCAACGCGTGCGGACTGGGTGTTTAAATCGGCAACCGGCTGTGGCTGCTTGATAACTTCGTTTATGCCGGCAACGTAGTAGTATCCAGCCGAGGAAGATGCCGGATCAATGTCCTCTAATTTCGTCCAGACCTGATAGGAAAGCTTGTCGGAGCCGTCGCTCCAGCGCGCCATCACCGTGCCCCGCAACTGGTTGCCGGAAGCCACGCTGACTTCCGCGCCTTTCGTATCCCGAGCCTTCTTAGTGATGATGTTGATCACGCCGTTGACCGCGTTCGGACCCCACATGACGGCGCCCGGACCGCGCACCACCTCGATCCGTTCGATGTTCTCCAGCGGAACGTCCACCAGATCCCACAAAACACCGCCAAAAAGAGGCGTATACAAGGAACGGCCGTCGATCATCACCAACATCTTGTCGGCATACAGGCTGGCGCTCCCGCGCGCGGAAATGGTCCAGCGGATTCCATCCACGCTCAACACAGTCAGCCCAGGCACCCATTGCAGCGCTTCGGGAATCGAGGTCGCCCCCGATCGCCGGATATCCTCCGCGGTAAGAACGAAGATTGCCGCGGGCGCCTTTGAGAGTTCTTGCGCCTTGCGGCCTACCGAGGTAACTTCGAGCTGGAAAAGGTCTTCGACGCTAAGATTGGTTAAATCATCATCGGTGGGCGTGCCAACCCGCTGTGCGGAAGAGTTCGCGCCCGCCAGCGCCAAAAGGATGATCAGCCGTCTACCCATGTAGCCCTCATCGGACAGCGGGTCGATCTTTTGAGGGCCGCCGGCGGCGACTAGGTAACGAAATAAGTGGTGGCTGCGACGACCGAGCCCAGCAGGCCGCCCGCAATGGCGGTATACCAAAAAAGCGATCGTTTCGTCAGGATCGCCAGCGACGCGAAAACGATGGAAATCTCGACGAACACTTCGCCTAGATGCAGGCGCAAGGCTTGGTCACCGGCCAGATGGCTCTCGCGTTCGAGTGCTTGGGCTTCCTTCTGTATCTCTTCGTCGTCTTTGCGGTACTTCTCCGCATTCTTCGTGTAAAGAGCGCTTTGCTCCGTGAGTTTCATGCCCGCGAACAGGTCGCGCGCCACTTCGGATTGATAACGCCGGATGGACTTGGCTTGATAGTATGACCACTGGTCGGAGGCCTTCTGCTGTTTCAGCAGTTCCTCGGTAGTCATGATATGTCCCAGCACGGACACGATCGCCAGAACCGCCGCCAGCACCGCCATGCTCGCGGCCACGCGCTTGTCGAACGAACCGCGGGCATGCTCTATATTTTCTTGAAGTTCTTCCTCAATGGACATGGAATCATGATAAAGCAATTGTTGGAAAATGGAAGTTGGTATCCCCGGCTCGCCAGGTTGCGTTCGACGTGCTCCACCGAGTGCATGACGGCGGATATGCGGGCGATCTGCTGGTGGCCCGGTCGGCCCAACTTGCCGCGCGGGACGCCGGCCTGTGTTCCGAAATCGTTTTCGGATGCCTGCGCTATCAGGCCCAGCTCGATCATTTGATCGCCCTGCTGGCGCCGGGAAAGCTGGACATCCAGGTTCGGATCGCGCTCCGCATGGGCGTCTATCAACTGCGTTACCTGGACCGAATCCCGGCGCATGCCGCGGTTTCCGACAGTGTCGAGCTGGTCAAACGCGCGCGTAAAGCGTCCGCCGCCGGACTGGTGAACGCCGTATTGCGAAAAGTGGACCGCAAACCCGTGGCCTGGCCCGACCGCGCCACCGAACTCTCCGCGCCCCAGTGGCTGATCGATAAATGGGATCGCCGGTTCGGCCCGGAGGCGGCGGACAAGATCGCGGTCGCGGCTCTGCAACCGGCCGAGACGCATATCGCGAGCACGGGCCGGATTCAGGATATCGGCGCCCAGTCCGTCGTCCCGTTGCTCGACCTGCATCCCGGCTTGACCTTGCTCGACCTGTGCGCCGCCCCCGGCAACAAAACCGCCCAGGCGCTAGCCTACGGCGTCCACACCGTGGCCTGCGACCTGCATTGGCA
>JBEKHQ010000317.1:0-4804 GCA_050012195.1 Bryobacteraceae bacterium
CTGAGCCCGGGCAATCGAAGGTCGGTCAGAATCAGGTCGGCGCGATCCACCAGCTTCAGCGCCTCTTCCGAGCTGCCGGCCTGTTCCACCTCGAGGCCCGCCTCTTTCAATTGCAGCTCGATCACGCGCCGCAGTTTCTCTTCGTCCTCAACCACTAGAACCGTGGCTTTCATCAATCGCTCTCTTCTGGGGTCTCACGGAAGGGCAGAAAGACTCGAAAGGTGCTGCCTACGCCCGGCCGGCTATCCACGGACACCTTACCGCCATGCTCATCGACGATCTTTGAAACAATGGCCAACCCCAATCCGACGCCGGTTGCCTTGGTGGTGAAAAAGGGATTGAAAATATTCTCCAAGTGCTCCGGTTCGATTCCAGATCCGCGATCGATGATTCCGATCTCGACGGTTCCGTCCACTCGTCTCGTGTTCACCGTGACGCTCCCTCCGGGCGGGCTGGCTTGGGCCGCGTTGAGCAGCAAGTTGTACATTACGCGCTCGACAAATTGGCCGTCCAGAAAGAATGCCGGAATATCGGGCGAGTAGTTCTTGTGGATCGACACCTCGATCGGCGGCGCATGTTTCTGGACGTCGGCCACGGCTCGATCGATGACCGCGGTCAAGTCGGTCTTTTCCAAGCGTAGCGCCAGCGGCCGCGCGAAGTCGAGAAAACGCGTGACCAGGGAATTGGTGCGATCCACTTCGGAAGAAATGAAACCGGCCATTTCGCGAGCGACGGCTTGATCGGCGTCCACGTTCTTGAGCAGCATTTCCGCCGATGTCTTCATCGTACCCAAGGGATTGCGCAACTCGTGCGCGAGCCCGGCCGAGAGCTGGCCCAGGGCGGCCAGCCGTTCGGTGCGGCGCACCGTCGCTTCCGCCTCCCGTAAACTTCGGTTGGCCTCCGCCAATTGTTCCGCCGCGATCTGCGCCTTGCGCGTGGCCGCTCGATTCGCCTCAAGCAGTTCGTAAGTGAGAAACCCGGCTATCGGAAAAGTCAGCGTCCGCAACAGCACCACGGGCCATTGGGCGGTGGGCACGTACTCTTCCGGCGGAATGAAATGAACCAGAGAAAGATAAGCGCCGCAAGCCAGGGCGACGGCCGCCACGAGTCCGACCAGCCCTAGGGAAGTTGCCGCCGACATCACCGGCAGCAGCATCAGCCAGTAGTAGGGGCTCGCGATGCCGTCCGTCCATCCCATGAGGATGTACCAGAGCGCCAGCTTGATTAGAAACGAAAGAATGCTGCCCGTCCGAGAGTCGAAAAACGGGATCTTCGGCTCGATGATTTGCATTAGCCCGAGACCCAGCAATACGGCGGTGGATTCCGGCGTCAGGTCGGGGCCCCAGACCGCCAAAACCGCGAACAGCGCTATCCAGACCATGTCTTGCGGTCGAACGATCTGAGGGAAGCGGCCGCGCAACTCCACGCTGTCATCTTATCCCGGCTTTGTGACACAATGGTTTTACACTCGTCTCGCATGCAAAACCTGACCTCCCCAGCTACACCGGGGCCCGCGTCTCCTTCGTTGGACGACTCCGCCGCGTCTCCGGACCAGAATTCTTTCGCGGACATACTCTCCGAATTTGAGCAGGAGCATCACGGACACGCGCCCGGCCAAGCGATGGAAGGCAAAGTGGTCTCCATCACGCCGGACGCGATCATCGTCGATATAGGCCGCAAACTGGATGGCACGCTGCCGGTAGAACTGTTTCGCGCCGCGGATGGCCAGCTCTCGGTTAAAGTCGGCGATCAGCTCTGGGTCAGCATCACGGGCAACGACGGGGAAGCCTACACGCTCTCGACTGTCAAGGTGGAGCGGCCGCGCGATTGGAGCGCGCTCGAGCACGCGTTCGCCGAAAAGCTGTCGATCGGGGGAGTGGTTACCGAGCTGGTCAAGGGAGGTTTGCGCGTGGACCTGGGCGCGAAAGCGTTTATGCCCGCTTCGCGCAGCGGCGCCAAGGACCAGGCCGAAATGCTGAAGCTGGTGGGTCAGGAAATCCAGTGCCGGATCATCAAGCTTGATACGGCCGGCGAAGACGTGGTGGTAGACCGGCGCGTGGTGCTGGAAGAGGAAGAAGCGCGCTCCCGCGAAAAGAGGCTGGCGGAACTTCAGGAAGGCGCGACCGTGCGCGGCGTGGTTCGCAGCCTCACCGATTTCGGCGCGTTCGTGGATTTGGGCGGCGTGGATGGTTTGCTGCATGTCAGCGACATGGCTTGGCATCGAGTGGCGAAGCCGTCGGAAATCGTGTCGCCCGGCGACTCCGTCGAAGTAAAAATTCTTAAGGTCCAGCCCGGAAATGGCCGGATTTCGCTGGGCCTGAAACAACTTGCGCCGGATCCATGGACGCTGGCGGCCGAGCGCTTTCAGGTAGGGCAGCGCGTGCAGGGTAAGGTGTCTCGACTGGCCGATTTCGGCGCGTTCGTCGAACTCACCCCTGGCGTCGACGGCTTGATTCACGTCTCGGAGATGTCCTGGTCGAAGAAGATCAAGAAGCCCGGCGATCTGTTGAAAGCCGGCGAGCTGGTGGAAGTGATCGTTCTCGGAGTGAATATAGCCGAGCGCCGCATTTCCCTGGGCTTGAAACAGGCTTTGGGCGATCCGTGGGAAGACGCCGCCAAAAAGTATGCGCCCGGAACGATCGTCGAAGGCGCCATCACGAGCCTCACCAATTTCGGCTGTTTCGTCGACCTCGGAAGCGGCATCGAGGGCATGATCCATATCTCGGACATCACGCGCGAAAAGCGTTTGAATCATCCACGAGAGGCAGTGGCGGTTGGCCAGACGGTGCGCGCGGCGGTGTTGGAATTCGACCGCGAGCGCCGCCACATCAAGCTGGGTATCAAGCAACTGGAGCCGACCACGGTGGACGAGTACGTGGGTGAGCACAAGGTCGGCGAGACCGTCACCGGTCGTATCGTCGAAACCAGAAGCGGCAAGGCCAAAGTGGAACTGGGGGAAGGCGTTTTCGCGGATTGCCCGCTGGCGGAGGAAGCCGCGCCGGCCGCGCCCGCCACCCAGCCCGCTCCGGCAGCCGACCTTTCTTCGTTAACCGCCATGTTATCAGCGAAATGGAAGCAAGGCGTGAGCACGGCGAAAGCGTCCGGCCCCGAGCCGCCGCGTCAAGGTCAGATCCGCACCTTCCGTATCGTGAGCCTGGATCCAGCCACCAAAAAGATCCAGTTGGAACTGGCAGGCTGAACCCCGCCGGGCGCTCGAAGCCCTCGTGACCTTTTCGTTTACACTCCGTCTATCAAAGTGTTGCAGGCAACCGTGGCCCAGGCGGCCGTTAGAATGGACGAACCCGACCTGATTCGGGCGGCGCAGCAAGGCGATCAGCGCGCGTTCGAGCAGTTGGTGCGCCTGCACGATCAGAACGTTCTCAGGCTGGCATTGAATATGCTTCGGTCACCCGAGGACGCCCATGACATATATCAGGAAGCGTTCTTGCGGGTGTATAAGAACCTGCACACCTTCCGTTTTGATTGCAGCTTCCATACCTGGCTGTACAGGATCGTGACGAATCTGTGCCTGGATGCGTTGCGCAAGCGCAAAGTGAGGCGCGAGGAAAATACGGTGGTGGAAACGAGCGACGGCCCCCTGGATCGCTTGGACACGCTAGAGGAAGCGCGGCCGGACGGCAATCCCGAGCGCCGGCTATCGAGCCGTCAGGTTGGGAAAAAAATTCAGGAGTGTCTCGCCGAGCTGACGCCGCGCGAGCGCGCCGTGTTTGAGATGAGGCATTATCAAGGCCTTCGGCTGAGGGCCATCGGCGAGATCTTGGGCACCTCGGAGGAGGCGGCGAAGAACTGTTTGTTCCGGGCCACTCAGAAGATGCGCGCCGCTTTAGGAGATTTTGTATGAAGTGCGACGAAGCTAAAAAAACGATGCCGCTTTTTTTGTACGGCGAGCTTTCCTTCGACGAGGAAGAGCGGCTGGAAACTCACATCGACGAATGCGCGGACTGCCGGGCTGCGCTGGCGCGGGACAAGGCGCTGTTCAAATCGATGAACGCCGCCGAAACGGCGCCGAGCCAGGAGTTGCTCGAACAATGCCGCGCGGATCTCCATTTGCGGCTGGCTCACGCGCAACCGGAACATGCCGGTTTCTGGAACAAGCTTCGCGATGGCTTCACGGTTCGTTTCCATTTCGCCGGTTTTGCGCAGCCCCTGGGCGCCGTGGCCATGCTGATCCTGGGTTTCGTGGCGGCTCGGATGACGCCCGGTTCGCTGCTGGGTCCCTGGCAGACGGCGGGCGTCGCGGAACCAGCCACTTCTCAAGTCCGCTACGTGGAATCGGGAGCGCCCGGCCAGGTTCGGATCGTGGTGGATGAAACCAGGCAGCGCGTGCTTTCGGGCCGGGTGGACGACCAGGCCATCCAACGGCTGCTGCTCACGGCCGCGAAAGACTCGTCGGATCCTGGATTGCGCGTGGAGTCGGTGGATCTGCTGAAGAACCGGTCGCAATCGGCCGAGGTCCGGCAGGCGCTGCTGTATGCGCTCCAGCACGATTCGAACGCAGGCGTGCGATTGAAGGCTCTGGACGGTCTCAAAGACTTCGCCGACGATCCGGAAACGCGCAAAACGCTGACGCAGGTTCTGCTGAAGGACGATAATCCCGGCGTGCGCACGCAGGTGATCGACCTTCTGATTCCGCATCGCAGCAATGCCATGGTAGGGGCCTTGCAGGAATTGATGATGAAGGAAGACAACGACTATATTCGGATGCGCTGCCAGAAGGCCCTGCACGAGATGAACGCGTCGGTGGAAACCTATTAGTCGCATGAAGCATTTGGCTGTCATCCTG
>JBEKHQ010000318.1:0-4798 GCA_050012195.1 Bryobacteraceae bacterium
ATGCGGAATGAAGCGTCGCCGTCGGAGCCGGGCGGGTTCTGAGCTTGCAGCTCGGTCAAGGCGCCGGCTGAAAGCTTCGAGAGCCAACTCCGGGCGTCGCGCAGACGAGGCTCGCGCCGGATCTCGTAGAGTTTCAGGATCAAATTGACATCGTCGTACGTGGGCTTGTCCATAAGACCGAGTGTAGCCGGTTGGAAGTGGGGAGAACTTGCGCCGGGGAAGCGCACCATTCCCATGAGATGGTGGCCCCGGCTCTGACGAAGGAAGACGAACTGTACTGGGTGGCGCTGCGGCTGGTCCCGGGCCTGGG
Source organism: Bryobacteraceae bacterium (assembly GCA_050012195.1). Classification (GTDB taxonomy): domain Bacteria; phylum Acidobacteriota; class Terriglobia; order Bryobacterales; family Bryobacteraceae; genus Palsa-89. Next base: position 311 of record JBEKHQ010000318.1, read on the forward strand.
TGTTCGCAAGGCGGGCCAGCTTCTGGCGCAATTCAGAACTCCGCAAGCCATTTTCCGCGCGTCGCGGACGGAACTGGAAGCGAGCGGGCTGGCCGGAAGCCTGGCGCAAACCATCGCGAGCGGATGCACCTTCGACGACGCCATCGATCAACAGGAGAAAGTGCTGGCCAGCGGGGCGACGCTGGTGCCGATCTCCGATCCGCGCTATCCGGCGCGGCTCAAGGAGATCTACGATCCGCCGGTTCTGCTGTTCGCGCGCGGGCGGCTGGATTTGCTGCAATCGGTGATGCTGGGCGTGGTGGGGACGCGGCGCGCCACCCAGTACGGCACGGCGGCCAGCGAGCGACTATCGGCCGATCTGGCGCACGCCGGTTTAACCATTGTAAGTGGCATGGCGCGCGGCATTGACACGGCGGCGCATCGCAGCGCTTTAGCGGTCGGCGGCGACACGATCGCGGTATTCGGCTGCGGCGTGGACCTGGTGTATCCGGCCGAGAATCGCAAGCTCGCGGGCGAGATCGCCGAGCGCGGACTGCTGCTCTCCGAGTATCCGATGAGCTCGCCGGCGTATCCGCAGAATTTTCCGACGCGCAACCGGATCATCAGCGGCATGAGCGTGGGCGTGCTGGTGGTGGAGGGGGCGCAATACAGCGGCTCGTCGATTACGGCGAAAATGGCCTTGGAGCAGCAACGGGAAGTTTTCGCGGTTCCAGGCAACATCACTTCGAAGATGAGCTGGGGGCCGAATCTACTCATCAAACAGGGCGCGAAACTGGTCCAGGAATGGAACGACGTGGTGGTGGAACTGCCGGCCGAAACCCGGCGCGCCCTGGTGGCCCGCGCCCAGGCGCGCACCGGTGGCAAGCCTTTGGAAACAAACGAGCAACTGCCGTTGGGCGAAGGCCTGGGAGCAGCCCATCGGGCGCTGCTCGGACGGTTGAAACCGGACGTGGGGACCCACCTCGACGAGTTGCTCGAAACTTTTGACGCCCTTACCTCATCTGAGATAATTGCCACGCTGTTCGACCTCGAGCTGCTCGGCCTCGCAAAGCAACTTCCCGGCAAGAACTTTGTTAAAGTGTGGTAGGTTCTTACCGAACTTAGTTGTAAGCTTCCATTTATAAGCGCTGGTGTGGATTAATACGTCATGGCAAAATCGCTCGTGATCGTGGAGTCGCCCACAAAGGCGAAAACGATCGGCAAATATCTCGGCAAGCAATACGTCGTTAAAGCTTCGCTTGGGCACGTCAAGGATCTTCCCAAGAAAGATCTGGCGGTGGACGTCGATAAAGGTTTCGAGCCTCGTTACGAAGTGATCGAGGGCAAGAAGAAACTGATCGCGGAGCTCAAGCAAGCCGCCAAGGGAATGGACTCCGTGTATCTGGCGGCCGACCCGGACCGCGAAGGCGAGGCCATCTGTTTTCACCTGCAAGAGGAACTGAACGGCTCGAAGAAAGGGCCGAACTTCTTCCGGGTGATGTTCAACGAGATCACCTCCAGCGCCATCAAGAAGGCCTTCGAGAAACCCGGTTCGGTGAATTTGCATTTGGTGGACGCGCAGCAGGCGCGCCGCATTCTGGATCGGCTGGTGGGCTACAAGATCTCGCCGCTGCTGTGGGACAAGGTTCGGCGCGGATTGTCGGCGGGGCGCGTTCAGACCGTCGCGCTGCGATTGATCGTGGAGCGCGAGCGCGAAATTCGAGCCTTCGAGAAGCGCGAGTACTGGACCATCGACGTACAGCTCAACGCCAAGAAGCCGCCGGTGCTGGTGGCGCGCTTCACTAAGAAGAACGATCAGGCGTTCGAAGTCGCCGACGAAGCCACGGCCAAATCGCTGGTGGATCAACTGGACGCGGCCAAGTACCTGGTGCACTCGGTGACCACGCGCGAGAAAAAGCGCAACCCGGTGGCGCCGTTCATCACGTCCACGCTGCAGCAGGAGGCGTCGCGCAAACTGCGCTTCAGCGTGAAGCGGACCATGATGCTGGCGCAGCGGTTGTACGAAGGCGTGGAGATGGGCACGGAGGGGTCGGTCGGGCTGATCACCTATATGCGAAGCGATTCGACGCGCGTGTCCAACGATGCGCTCGAGGAAGTGCGCGGGTTGATCGAAAAACGGTATGGCGCGCCGTTCCGTCCCGAATCGCCCAACGTCTACAAGAGTAAGAAGGACGCCCAGGACGCTCACGAAGCGATTCGTCCCAGCTCGGCGCTCCGCACGCCGGAGGACGTGGCGCCGTTCGTTCAGGAAGACGAACTGAAGCTCTATAAGTTGATCTGGATGCGCTTCGTCGCGTCGCAGATGATGCCGGCGGTGTTCGACCAGACCACCATCGATATCGCGGCCCAGGGCAAGGACGGCGCGACGTACATGTTCCGCGCCACCGGAAGCGTGCCGAAGTTCAAGGGGTTCCTGGAAGTCTACGAGGAAGGCAAGGACCAGAAGGACGCCGACGACGAGGAGCTCAAGAATCGGCTGCCGCTGGTAACGGAGGGCGAGGAGCTGCGCTTCAAGTCCATCGAGCCCGAGCAGCATTTCACCGAACCCCCGCCGCGATTCAACGAGGCGACGCTGGTGAAGGAACTGGAAGCGGACGGCGTGGGCCGTCCGTCCACCTACGCGTCGATTCTGTCGACCATCCAGGAACGCGAATACGTGAAGAAGGAGGGCGGCAAGTTTCTGCCCACCGAGCTGGGGATGGTGGTGACGGACTTGCTGCTGGAGAATTTCGAGCAGATCTTCGACGTCAAATATACGGCTCGCATGGAGCAGGAGCTGGACGAAATCGAAGAAGGCAAGATGGATTGGCGCGAGGCCATGGGCGAGTTCTACGAGCGCTTCGAGAAGGAACTGAAGCACGCCGAACGGCACATGACCGACATCAAGCGCATGGAGAAGCCCACCGACCTGGTGTGCGACAAGTGCGGCAAGCCCATGGTGATCAAATGGGGCCGGCACGGCAGCTTCATCGCTTGCACCGGGTATCCGGATTGCACTAACACGCGCGAGCTGACCGTCGACCTTCCGGACGTGGACAAGGCGGATCTGACCGAGCAGGACGCCGAGGAGTACTGCGAGAATTGCGGGCGCCCTATGGTGCTCAAAAAGGGGCGCTTCGGCACGTTCTACGCTTGTTCGGGATATCCGGATTGCAAGACCACCAAGCGCATCGGGGGTGAACAGACCAAGGCGGACGTCCCGCTGGAGGAAAAATGCCCGCAGTGCGGCAACAACCTGGTGTTGAAGCACGGACGTTTCGGCGAGTTCACGGCCTGCAGCAATTATCCGAAATGCAAATTCGTGAAGCAGAAAACCATCGGGGTGGCGTGTCCGAATTGTTCGGAGGGGCAAGTAGTGGAGCGCCGTTCGAAGAAGGGCAAGACCTTCTACGGATGCAATCGCTATCCGGAGTGCGATTTCGTCGCGTGGGGCAAGCCGCTTCCCGAAAAATGTCCGGACTGCGGGTCGAGCTACCTGGTCGAGAAATGGCTGAAGGCGGGACCGGTGGCGCAATGCCCCAACGGGGAGTGTAAGTACAAGAAGCCGCTTCCGCAGGTGGAAGCGACCGCGTAGGCGCGGCCGTCGTTTCCGGACATCGTTATTTCAGAACCTTGATGATGGCGTCGGCCTGCGCTTTCACGGTTCCGCTAAACCGGTTGAGAAAAACATCGGTGACGCTATCGATGCTGTAGCCCGCAAAGAACGCGGATTGCCATTTCATGCCCGGAACACCCACCGAGATCAGCACGTAGCCGAGAACGACCCAGCCGATTCCCCATAGCATCTGCCACTCGCGGACATGCAGCCACAGCACCCAGTCGTGCATAGCTTGGAAGCTGGGCCGCGTCTGGGCTCGTTCCGCCTTCAGCGCATCCACGAAGAGATGCGCGGCGCTTCCGGCGGCGATCAGAACATAGTTCACGATTAGCGCCTCGAGATTTTCCCATTTGAGCGGCCAATCCGGAGACAGGTGGCTAATCTCCACTAAGGCCAGCGGAATAACCGCGCCGCCGGCCACCCAGGCGAGGACGAGCTGCACGACGCTCCACCGCTGCGCCGCTCTGGACGCAGACGCTTTGTAGATCACCCGCTGGTCCGCGTCGACGACGCCCGACGCAATCACTTTCGACTCCTGAGCCAACTCCTGGAACAGCCGTTCCTTGAGCTTTTCGTCTTTCGGAAGCTCGGGCCCAAACTCGAACTCGAAGTCGAGCGGCTGGCCGACGCGCAGGTTATCCATGGTGTCGTTGATGCTGGGAGAAAGCGTCAGCGATTCGCATTGATAGACGATGCGATCCAGCAAGGAGCCGATCTGCGTGAGCCGCTGCTGTACTTTCTCGAACGCAAGATCGGGACCGGGCCACTGCTCTCCCACAGTTTGCCAGGTCAGCAAAATGGTCGCGATTTCACCGGAACACCACTCGCGTTCCGAAACATCGGTCACGAAAAGCTCTTCGATTTCGGTCAGTCCGCCGCTGATGAGGGCG
>JBEKHQ010000319.1:0-4797 GCA_050012195.1 Bryobacteraceae bacterium
CAGATCACGCGCACGTTCTCGTCTGCGATCCCCAGATCCCGCGCCATATCGTGCCGGCAGTTGGCGATGCCTCCGGTGGGGGTGTACACGGTGAGCTTTTCGCCCTCCCAGACGGCCACGCAGGCGCGCGGCTCCATCTGTGCGTTGTGCACGAAGGCGGTAGTATAGCGATCCTCAAAAACGTGGTCGGAGGCGCGAAAACCTTCCTCGACGTTGCCGCGTTTTTGGCTCATCGGTTTCGTTTCGTTTCGAGGATCGAGCGCCAAGTTGCCTTCCGGCCAGATGGCGACCGCGCCGGGCTTGAGCGCTTCCTCGGGCTCGAGGACGAACGGCAGCACTTCGTAATCCACCGCGATCAATTGGAGCGCGTGTTCGGCCACATGCCGGTCGATCGCCGCTACGGCCGCCACCGGATCGCCGATAAAACGCACCGGATTGTTGAAGGCATAGCGGCGCTGCTTGGTGGCTTTCTTGATTTCGTCGTTGTATTGAATGCCTCCCGCCACCGAACCCGCGCCCCACACCACGGAACAGTTCTCGTGAGTGAGAACGGCCTTCACGCCCGCCAGCGCGAGCGCTTTCGAAACATCGATATGCCGGATGCGCGCGTGCGGGTGCGGGCTTCGAAGCACGCGGGCATACAACATGCCCGGCAGCTTGACATCGCCGGTGTACGTCGCCTTTCCCGTCACGCGTTCCAGAGCGTCGATGCGCGGCGTGGGATGCCCGATCGTTTTCAACGGCTGCATGGTTTCGCTCATGGGGCCTCCTTATGCGGTCCGGCGCGCCGCGGCGGCCAGCACGGCTTCGACGTAGCGATTGTAGTTGGAGCAGCGGCAGATGTTGCCGGTCATGGCGGCGCGCACGTCGTCGGCCGTGGGATGCGGATTAGCGTTGAGCAGCGCCTTGGCGCTCATCAACTGCCCGGACGTACAGTATCCGCACTGCGGCGCATCGTGCTCGATAAACGCATGCTGGAGCGGATCGAGATCATCGCCCTTGGAAAGACCCTCTACAGTTTGGACCGTTCTACCATCCGCCCAAACCGCCAGATTGCTGCACGAGTAAACCGGTTTGCCGTCCAGCAACACGGTACATGCGCCGCATTCGCCGCGATCGCAGCCGATCTTGGTGCCGGTGAGAGCCAGGTGATCTCGCAGTAACTCAACCAGCGTCCAGCGGTCTTCCACTTCGACACGCTGCGTCTTCCCGTTCACCGTTACGCGGATGGTTGTTCGTGGGACGTTCGAGGCCGGCTCCGCGATCTGATTCTGGGCCATCGTGGGCGCCGCGGTGGCGGCAACCACGGCAACGCCGGCGCCTTCCAGAAATCCGCGGCGGGAAAGCTTGCCTTTGCCCCGGCTCTTGCGCATATGCACCTCTCCGGTATCATAACGAATTCCCTACCTGGAGCCGGGGACGCGGCGGCGCAGCTCGTCGAAGAAGTTAAACAAGAAGGTCACTTCGTGGTCGGGCTTCGGCGCTTCCGGCGTGTCCACTGGGGTCAGCACGGCGACGCGCTTGCCATCCGGCGCCAGATCGTAGTAATCCGTTCCACCCAGCTTGTCGATCCAAACGCGGGGTTTCTCCGGTACGAACGAGTCGCCGTTCACCGCATAGCGTACCGACATGAGCTGATCGCCCATCTTGTAGACCAACTCGTGGCCCTGCTTCGACCACAAAGGCCCCGCGCCGCCGTTGTTAGAGACTTGCCATTTGCCGCCCCCGGAGGCCGACGCTGGAAATGTCCGCACATACACCTCGTACTTTCCCGACTCGTTGGACACGTACGCCAGCCATCGTCCGTCGGGCGAGAAATTTGGATCCATCTCGGAGTACTTGCTCTCTAGGAACTGCTCGGGCTTCCCAGCCTTCCATTGTCCGCCCTGATCCTCCAGCGGGAGTGTCCAAATCCGCGCGCTCCCGCGAGTCAAGAAATATGCCAAGCGCTTGCCGTCCGATGAGATCGACCATGGTATCTGGAACTCCTTGCTTTCGATCAGCTGCCGAGGTTGGCCGGCTCCGTCGGCGCGGGTCCAGTAGATCCCCCTCCCGAATGCTCCGAAAACGACATAGCGTCCATCCGGACTCCAGATCGGTGGGGAATAAGAGGCATCACCGAACGTGAGCCTGGTCATCGCGTCGCGCTGCAGGTCGTACACCCACACGTCTTGGCGGCCTCCCTCACTGATCAAGAGCGCCGCTCGTTTGCCATCCGGAGAGAGCCACAGGCCCTCATAGATGCCGGGCTTGGCCGCCAGAGGTTCTTTCCTGCCCGCGCTGTCGATCCATTGAATTATCCGCATCCCGGATCTGCCGCCCGCGCTGGCTTTGCGGTACACCAGCGTGCCGTTCTGAGCGAAATCCAGGTCGACTCCGCCACTCAATTGCTGCATTGCAAGGTTGTCGAGGATCGGAACGGCCGTCCCCCGCGTCTCCAGGCGATCCACGTCAAAGGGGATCGCGAATAGCGTTCCCTTGTTCGTATATATCAAGTGGCCGCTGGGCAGATAGCGGCCGAAGGTGGCCCCCTGCACCAGTGTCTTCCGGCGCTGATCGGCGAATGAGAAGGCCTCGATGCTGGCAGTGTTAAGGTCCATCGTCCGGTAGTCCACAAATAAAATCGCCTTGCCGCCCGGCAGGATTTGTGGAAATGTGTAGGACAGTTCTCCCGGCGGCAATTCCAAAACTGTGGTGGGCGCTCCTCCGCTGGCTGGAACGCGCAGTAGGCCCTTGTTGAGCTCTCCGCCGAGGATAATGTTGCCGTCGGCACCCCAGCTTCCTCCCGTGGCGACGGATACATCCGCAAGTGGAACCACCGCGCCGCCTTCCACCGAAATCTTGTTCAGCTTGCTGCCATTGGCGCCGGTGAAGAACCCCACCCACTGTCCGTCCGCCGAGAAAAAAGGCAGCGATGCGCCCTCCGTGCCTGGGAGTTCGTTGACTTTGGACTGATCCAGTCCCCGCGTGTAGAGCCGCGTGGGGTCACCCGAGACGTAGACCAATCGTGTTCCATCCGGCGACAGGATCAGGTTGCCTGGTGCGTGGTTGTCTAATGGGGGCAAGGCAACCTCGGGCCCCAGGTCCACGTCCAGGCGCACTAGCGGCCGGTCGATGGATCGCGTCGCGCGCCAGGCTATCCAAGAGGCGCCAACAAGCGCCAGCCCGAGCACGCCCGCCACTGCCCACGGCAACTTGCTTCTGGGCTGATCGGCGACGACTGCCGTCGGTTGTTCCAGCGCCCAATCGAGCGCTGCCTTGAGATCGCGGGCGGTTTGGAACCGCTGGTCGGGATCCTTCGCCAACGCTCGTCTCACCACGCGATCCAGCGGCCGCCCGATTTCGAGCGGTGCCGGCTCTCGCTCCAGAATCGCAGCGATCACACTGGCGGGGCTGGCGCCGTCGAAAGCTCGTTTGCCGGTGAGCAATTCGAAGAGCACGCAGCCGAAGCTGAACAGGTCGCTACGCGCGTCAGCTTCCTTGCCGTGCAGTTGTTCCGGCGACATGTACTGCAAAGTGCCCACGATTTGCCCTTGATCGGTGAGGGCCTGCGTGGTGTCGTGTTCGCCGAGCCGGACCGCCTGCTTCGCGAGTCCGAAATCCAGCAGCTTGATGCCTTGCTTGGTGACCAGGATGTTGGCGGGCTTCAGATCCCGATGGACGATGCCTTTCTGGTGGGCGGCATCCAGAGCGTCCAGAATTTGTCCGGCGTAATTCGCGGTTTTTTCGAGCGGGACCGGCCCTGTGAGGGGCGCGCCCTCGGCGAACTCCATCACCAAATAATTCGGTCCGACGTCATAAAGCTGGCAGATGTGGGGATGATTCAAGGCCGCCACAGCTCGGGCTTCCTGCTCGAAGCGGGCAGTGAACTGCTCTTTGGAAACCTTGACGGCGACGACGCGATCAAGGCGCGTATCGCGCCCTTTGTAGACCTCGCCCATGCCGCCTGCGCCGACAAGGGTGAGGATCTCGTACGGTCCCAAACGAGTGCCGGGATCCAGGGACATAGAGTTTCTAACGATTCTACGCCAGCGGGATGGTGAGTGACGGATGGGGATGGGGAACCGAGTGCCGCCGGAACGCGACCATCCGGGCGGTCCGGGCGGTAATAGACCGTGAGGGAAAAACCGCCCCGTCTCCGTAGCGAATTGACTCATTACGTAAGGCGATCTGCAAGACATTAGACCAGTTTCGATGGCCAGCGAAGTGCTATTTGTCCCCTTCGAGGCAATCATGTTACCGAAGCTCTCCCAGAATATCGCTGCACTTTTATTCGCGCCGCTTGCCACTGCTCAAGTGCAACTTCAGTTTGTATTCCCAGAGTTTGCACCGCCAAACGCTGCGTTTTCCAATCGCCGCTGCGTGCAGCTGCCGAATGGTGACACGTTGTTGATCGGCTCCAGCGGCGTTTCCAGCACAACCGGGCTTTACAATTTCCCGATCCAACATTCGCAGATTGCGCTGGCGGCGCTCGGCCCTGTGATGTTCCAAAACGGAGAACCGTCAGATGTTCTGCCGGTGCTCGGTGGCAGCGGCAACGATGTTCCGCAGGCCGCCGCAGTCGATCCCAGCGGCAATATCTGGATCGGCGGAAATACCGATTCGGACGATTTCAACCTGGTCAACCCGATCGTGCCCCAGAAAGTTCCTTACAGGACCGCCGGCTTCGTCCTGGAGCTCGACCCCACCGGCACGAAGCTGCTTTTTGCCAGCTATCTCGCCGGGCAACAGCGCGCTAGCATCGCGTGCCCCACTTGCTACTACGCCTCCTTGGTAACCGCGATTGCGATTGACGGG
>JBEKHQ010000320.1:0-4776 GCA_050012195.1 Bryobacteraceae bacterium
CTGGATCCGTCGAGCCATTTCCGGCGGCGCTCGAATCGGCGCTCGACGACAAGGACGTGCCGGTGCGCCTGGCCGCGATTGCCAGCCTGACCGATCTCAAAAACGACCGAACTGTTTCAGCTTTGCACAAAGCTCTCAAGGATCCGGTGCCCGAGGTCAGCTTTGCGGCGGCGCGTTCGCTGTGGAGCTTGAATGACCCCGAGGGGAAGGCCGCACTGCTTTCGGTGGTTAGTGGAGAGAGCCGGACTTCTTCCGGTTACTTTGCCAAAAGCAAGCGCGACGCGATTCGAATGATGCACACTCCCAAGACCATGTTCCTGTTCGCGATAAAACAGGGCGCCGCTTTCGCCCCGGTTCCCGGCTTGGGCACGGGGGTTTCGTCCATGCAGGCGCTGCTGTCGGATCCCAACGTTTCCGGCCGCGCCGCGGCCGCGCTGCTGGTCGGCAGAGACAAAGATGACCAGACTCTGAAAGCGCTCCTAGACGCCATTGGCGACAAGGATTGGTCGGTGAGAGCCGCGGTGGCCCACTCGCTCGCGTTGCGCGACGATCCGGCGCTCCAAGCCGACCTAAAGCCGTTGCTGGCGGACAAAAGCGAGCCTGTGCGCCTCAGGGCGGCTGCCGGGTATTTGCGCCTGGATGCCATCAAGAATCAGCCGCCACCGCCGCCCAAGGCCAAGCCCAGGCCACGGCGACGGACCACCACCGCCGCTCAGCCGCCGGCGGCTAAATAGCGCTACGACTTCTGCAACCGATATCGGGATCGGTAACTTCCAGTCGCGAGATCGACGGTCTCGCGCCACAGCGTATCGAGCGCCTCAAACGAGTTTCCGAGCGTCTCCACTTCTCTGCCTGCATTCGCCAAGATACCCGCTAGGCGAGCGCTGAAGAACTCCTGTGAGAGCCGCGAGGGAGACAAGCTAAAGCATGTCCCACATGCCAGGTCAACACTTGCACAGTGGGGCATGCTTCAGCTTGCCAAGGGAGTTTTTCATCGGCGCCCCACAGGCTGTCTTTGACGATCCGCTGTTTCAATGCTTCCGGATATTGAGCCACTGCCTGCTTGAGGCGCGCCAGTTCGCCGCGCGGGTCGTGGAGTGGAATCGCGAAGTGGACTTCGCCGAAATACGCCACGCTCCTGAAGCCGAATGGCGGCTGCTGATCGTAATCATGTCGTGAGACCCCTTGGGTTCCCTCTCGAATTACCAGCTCCACTTGATCGATGTTTCGGCACAGCAAATCGGCCTTTCCTTCGCGCGTCCGAATCCAGGCGCCGTGTTCACCCAAGGCCCCCATTCGTACAACTCAGTGACGGACGGCTCGGCGCCGGCCCGCGAGAACTGTCGGGCCAAGTCTCGAATCCTCTCCACCGGGAAGGGGGCAGCCTGTCGATAGTAGATGCCAATGTCCAGGTCGGAATCGGGACGCGCAAATTCCCGTGCGTAGGACCCGCCCAGAACCACCGCGGCTACGTTTGGAATCGCGCCGAGATGGTCCGCGACTTGCTCGAGCACCAACGCCTTTTCGGAGGGCAAGCTGAGCGCCTGCATCCGCTTCCAGCATAATTCTTACTTGAGGGGCCTCGTGATACTCCGGGCGCTGAAGTCTTGCCGCCCCAGGCGAGAGGTTTCATCGCAAGAGCCACTATTCCCCTAGGTGACCTTCCTCGGTTCCACTTTCCTCGGTTCATCTGGGTGGCGCGCCCTGGACGCGGCGGTCGCGGCGATTCTGTTTCCCACGGCGGTGGCCATCCTCATCAGCGGTCTCGATGACCTCGCCTTGGACGTCGTTTGCCTGTGGGCCTGGATCAAAACCCGCCTTCAGCGACGACAGGCTCCTTCCGAACTCCAACAGCCGGATCCCGCCAAGCCGGAAAAGCTGCTCGCCGTTTTCGTTCCCCTATGGCACGAACATGCCGTCATTTGCGGCATGGTGGAGCACAACGTCGCGGCCATCCACTATGACAACTACCACTTCTTCATTGGCGCGTATCCTAATGACGACCCGACGCTCGATGCAGTGCGAGATCTCGAAGCCCGCTTCCCGCATGTGCACTTGGCGGTTTGTCCACACGACGGCCCCACCTCCAAGGCCGACTGCCTCAATTGGATCTACCAGCGCATGCTTCTGTTCGAGGAACACCACGGCGTGCGCTTTGACGTCGTGATCACCCACGACGCCGAAGACCTGATCCACCCCCGGGCGTTCGGGCGCATCAATCACTACGCCGACGATTTTGAAATGGTTCAGATTCCGGTCTTGCCCCTTCCCACCCCGTTTCCGAGTCTCGTGCACTCGGTTTATTGCGACGAATTCGCGGAATGGCAAATCAAAGACATGCCGGCCCGCAAGCACATGGGCAGCTTCATTCCCTCCAATGGCGTGGGAACCGGATTCAGCCGCGCCGCCCTCGAAAAACTAGCCAATGCCGAACACAATCTCATCTTCGAACCGCAATGCCTCACCGAGGATTATGAGAACGGCCTGCGCCTCCATAAACTCGCCTGTTCGCAGATCTTCGTTCCGTTGGAACCATCCGATGCGGGTCTGGTCGCCACGCGCGAGTACTTCCCGCAAAAAATGCGGTCGGCCATCCGCCAGCGCACGCGCTGGATCACGGGCATCGCATTGCAGAGCTGGGAGCGCCACGGCTGGCGCGGGAGCTGGCCGCAAGTCTATTGGTTTTGGCGCGACCGCAAGGGCTTGATCGGAAATCCGATCAGTCTGTTGAGCAATTTTCTGTTCGCCTACGGATTGCTCACCTGGGTTCTTTCGCGGCTGGCGGGCACGCCTTGGGGATTAGCCGGCCACACTCTGTATCCGGGTTTGCTCGTCTCTACACTTCTGATCCAAGCCATTCAAAGCTCGGTCCGAATAGCGTGCGCCACGCGACTCTATGGCTTCGTTTTTGCGATCGGCGTGCCCGTGCGCGCCGTATGCGGCAATTGGATCAACTCCGTGGCGACCTTTCGTGCCATCTCGTCCTACTTGCGCGCCCGCATTCTTCACCAGCCGCTGGTATGGCTCAAGACCGAGCACGCCTACCCGTCGCGCACCGCCCTGGTGGAGCACAAACGCCGTCTCGGAGAAATCCTGGCGGGTTCCGGGTATGTGCTCGAATCCGACCTGGAGGGCGCGCTCGCTAGTCAGCCCGCCGGAACCAGGCTGGGTGAACACCTGATTCAGCTCGGCAAGATCACCGATGAGGAATTGTACGAAGCCCTCAGCTTGCAACAAAGTTTGCCGGCCGGAAGACTGGAACCCTGGGTAGTGAACGGCAATGTCGCGCGCGCGTTACCGCGCCATGTGATTCGCGATTGGCAAGTGCTCCCGTTTCGTATCTCGGCCGGCAGTATGTTCCTTGCCAGCCCCGAAATCCCCACCGACGAAATGAGCCGTACCTTGCGCGGTTTTACCCGCCTCAGCCTCCGTTTTCATCTGGTAACTCCCCGAAATTTCGAAGAACTTACAGGCTCGCTCCTGTAGGAACGGTCGACGGAAAAGTACTGTAGGTTACATTCGACACGCCCTCCTCATCGGTAGAATGGGGCCCCAGCGGTAGGTCTGACAACAGGAAGGTTGCCAAACCGTTCCGCCAACGGTTTGTTTTTTCCCACTTGACAGGAGCGTTAAACTTCGTCCACAATTGACCCAATTGAGGTTTAGCCTCCAAATCGGAAAGAAGAGGTCTCCATGTTCAGAGCTTTTGCTGCGCTTCTAGGGCTAACGCTGCTCTTTTGTGCATTGTGTTTCGGCCAAACAGCCACCGGCACTATTGTAGGAACGGTTGCCGATGAGTCGGGCGCCGTCATCCCCAACGTAACGGTCACCATCACTAATAAGGCCTCGGGCTTTTCGCGCACGGCCACCACGAACGCTGAGGGATATTATTCCGCAGCCGCTCTGCCGGCCGGTCAGTACCAAGTGAAAGCCGAAGCTTCCGGTTTCAGAACCTTGGAACGCGATGCCGATGTTCAGGTAGGCGGCACCTTAACGGTGAACATGCCCATGTCGTTGGGCGGCACGAAGGAAGTGGTTACTGTCGAAGCGGCCTCCAACCAGATGAACTACGAGAAGCACGAGATCGCAGGCGTCATCGAGCATCAGACCATCGAAGATCTTCCGTCCAACGGCCGCGACTACATTCAGCTCGCGACGCTCGAACCCGGCGTCCAGATCAGCACGGGAACAATTGGCCAGTTCAATGCCTTGTTCTATGTCAGCGTTCTAGGTAGCGGCTTCCGGACATCGGTAACCGTGGATGGCGGCAATATCTCCGACAATATCGACGTGGCAGGCGGCGGACAATCCATGAACTTCACCCAGGAAGTGGTCCAGGAGTTCCAGCTCTCGGAATTGAACATCGATCTGTCCAGCCCGATTCAGACCGGCGGCTCCATCAACGTCGTCACCCGCTCCGGCAGCAACGATTGGCACGGCAGCGCTTACTTTTTCTACCGCGACCATAACATGGCTGCTTATCCCAACCTGGAGCGGGTGGGCCCTTCAAGTCCGTTCTTTATCCGCCGCAATCCGGGCGCGTCACTCGGCGGGCCGATTATCAAGGATAAACTGTTCTTCTTCTTTAACTACGAATTCCTGAACCAAGTGCAGGCGGATAGTATCACCACAGTCGACCCCGCTTTCGCGGCAGTCCAGGGCACTTACTCCAGCCCTTATCAGGCCAAGAAAATCACGCTGCGCCTGGATTACCACATCAATGGAAAGAACAACCTGTTCGTGCGCTATTCGCACGATGGCAACGACGGTTTCGGG
>JBEKHQ010000321.1:0-5470 GCA_050012195.1 Bryobacteraceae bacterium
GCCCGCTACGATGACGCAGGTCCCTTTGTGCGCCTGCAAATCCCGCGCAACGGCGGCAGCTTCCTTCCATTTCCCGCTGGCGGTGGCGCCCGCGATCCCAACGGCCGCGGCCAGATCCCAGGCGACGGCTTCGATTTCGCTGGCGCGATAGACGAAACGGTGATCCGCCATGCCTCCGGTGGGAGAAGGCGCCGGCTCGACGACGTAGAGCCGGTTAAGCGTGGTTTGGTCAGGCGATTTTCCTTCGGCCTGTACTTGCGCAGGCAGCACCACAGGTCCACGATTTTCCGAGGCGTATCCCGCCGATTGATTGGCGCGGTCGGGAATCGGGCCGTCCTGATAACCCTCCTGCAAATCTTCCTTCGGTTGCGGGGAATGCGTGACATTGGTCAGCACGCGCCGCTTGTCGGCGAATTGGCGAGCGTAGACCAGATTGCCGGGGCCGCACGAGAGGAAATCGGCATCGAGCGATACGATTACATCCGCTTGATCGAAGTGGTAGACCGTGTTCACCGGGCGTCCAAACGCCGCCATCGCGCCGCGATACGCATTGTGCCGGCCGCAGGCTTCGTACTGATGCCATTTAACGCCCGGCATCTCCTTCAGGATGCTCTGTATTTGGGCAGCCAGCGTCTGCGACGTGATTGTTTCGCTCAAGATTCGAAGGCCATCGCCCTTTTTCAGAAGCGCTCTCTCGCGCGCGACGGCAAGCGCACCCTGGAAACCAACCCAACTGCCGATTTGCCCTTTGTTGACCACCGCCTGGCCTCGGTCCGGATCCCACATGGTCAGGATGGACGCTTGCTGAAAGTAATCGCAGGCGCCCAGGCTGCCGGGATGATCGGGATTGCCGTCAACCTTGGTCGGACGGCCCTCGTGCGTGGTCACCAGCAAGCCGCTTCCCACTCCGCCCATCTGCATCGCGGTGGCATAGTAAAGCGGCAGGCCCGGGACGAACTCTTCCGGCTGGCGGACGTAAGGAACGATGACTTCCTTGGGCTGCTTGGTGCACGCCGTGAGTCCGGCGAACGCCAGCGACGCACCCATCAGCTTGAGGAAATTACGGCGATGCGCGGGATTGATCCAATCCGGTGAGCGGCCTGCGAATTCGTCTTCCACGAAGGCCTGAAACTCCTCGGTTTCGGCCAGTTCTTCGAGGCTCTTCCAGTATTGCGGTCCCTGGGCTGCTTCCAGCCGAGCCCGAATCTTGCTTAGATCAAGAGCGGGTTTATCGTTCATCGATGGCATGTATAGCAGTCGGTCAAGCTCTGAATTTTATACTCCGCGACAAGTTTCTTTCCTAGCGCTTCCTGGTCGGCCGGCGGCTCATAGGCCATGTTGAACACCTGATCGCGCGGCCGCACGTACTTTTCGGGATTGCGGTGACAGTTGATGCACCAGTTCATGTAGAGCGTGTTTTCTTTGTACATTAGCGGCATCTGGTCGACGCGGCCGTGGCAGGTGGCGCATCCGACGCCTTTTGCGATGTGGATACTGTGGTTGAAGTATACAAAATCCGGCAGGTCGTGGATGCGGGTCCACTGGAGCGATTCGCCGCTGCGGTAGCTTTCCCGGACCGGCTCCAGAATCTCCGCGTTCGCCCAGATTTGCGAATGACAGCTCATGCAAATCTCGGTGGCGGGGAGTCCTGCGAACGACGACGTTTCCACCGACGTGTGACAGTAGCGGCAATCGATGCCGTCGTCGGTCACATGGTGCTTGTGGCTGAACGGAACCGGTTGTTCCTTCACCACCTTGACGTCGGTGATGTAAGCCCCGCGATCCATCGAGTACGCGAAGGCGATGAGCAGCCCTGCGCCGATTACCGCGGCCCCGAGACTGATCTTAGACAGAGTGTTAGTGCTTCTGTGGAAAATCTGCGCCATCCGAAAGACCTTACAAACGCTCTATGGTAAATCAGATTGCGCTAGAAATGCAAAAATTATTTTGTGGCAGGTGCCAGTGTAATGAGGGATACTGAGCGTTAGGCCGCGAACCGCTTCCCAACGGCCCGACGGGCGCGCAGCAATCGGATGCGTACGGCGGTTTCCGTCCAACCATGCGCGCTGGCGATTTCCTTGACCTTGTAGCCCTCGAGATAGTGGCGTTCGAGCACCAGGCGGTCGTTCTTCTTGCAGGCTTTTAGGATGCGGCCTACGTCGATGGCGGCGAGATTGACCTTCGCCGGCGTCGCAAGTTCGGGAAGAGTTTGAAGGAACGGTTCGCGGCGCATGTAGCTGCGATGGATGTTGAGCGCGATGCTATTCATCCAAGTGAGCACCATGTTCGAGTCGCGCAGCTGGCCCAGCCGCTCCCAGCCCTTGGCCCAGGCCGCTTGTGCCGTCTCCTGAGCTGAGTCGTAAGAGAGGCCTCGAGAAACCAGAAACCGCACCGTGAGGTTGTATCCCTTTTTGTAAGCACTTCCGAATTGTTCTCTAGTCATCGCGCCTCCCAGGAAGGCAGTTCGAATGCCAGGGTTGCGCCGTGTCTTTGCCGTCCGGCTAAGTGACACGCAATGTTACATTAAGCACGGCGGATTGAACGCGGCGCGCGAACCGCGTCGGGGATTTCCTGAGCGGGAAGAATTGCTGGTCGCGGAAAAAAATTCAATGCTTCGACGAAACCTTCCGACGATTAGGCGAAGGTATCGACGCTGGCTTTGCGTTCGAGCTTGCCCCACCCGACTAAGCGACCGCGCAACGCGTACAGCATGGATTTTCCGAGGACGTAGTACATCAGCTGGCGATAGTAGATCCGCTGAAAGAAAAGCAGCGCCAGGTCCCACGGTTTCTCGCGCTCCAATCCATAAGCCAGCAACGCGGTGATCGCTTCGAGCACAAACAGACCGAAGTAGTAAAGCAACACGACGCGCCAGTTGCCGGCGAACAACGCGATCAGCATGGCCAGATCCGCGAAAGGCGAAACCACCGCCAGCAGCACCTGGAAAATCCAGATGCTCGGCAGGGCGACCCAACCCAGAAAGCCATAGGCGGGGTTGAACGTGGCGTCACGATGCTTCCACGCGGCTTGCAACGTGCCGAAGGCCCACCGAAACCTCTGCTTGGCGAGGTCGCGCGTCGACTCCGGAGCTTCGGTGAAGGCCACCGCCGATTCCTCGTAGCGGATCTGGTACCCGCTCCGCCGGATGGCGAGCGTAAGATCGGCGTCCTCGGCCAGGGTATCGCCGGGGAATCCGCCAACTTGTTCGATGAGATCCTTGCGCCAGGCGCCGACGGCTCCCGGGACTACCGTGATCGCGTTCAACAGATCGAGCGCGCGGCGGTCCAGATTGAAACCGCAGATGTACTCGATGGATTGGAAGCGAGTGATCCAGCTCTTGCGATTGCCCACTCGCGCGTTGCCGGAAACCGCGCCCACTTGCTCGTCGTGAAAATGCCGAACCAGCCGTTCGATGGTCCCCTTGCGCAAGATGGTGTCCGCATCCAGGGCAACCAGGATATTATTGCGACTCTCGCGAATGGCATGATTCAAAGCGCTCGCCTTACCGCGATTCGGCTGCGTTCGAACGCGAACTCGCGAGTCGTCGGCGAAGGCTTGCGTGGCGACAGCCAGCGTTTCGTCGCGCGATCCGTCGTCCACGATCACAACCTCGAGGTCCGGATAGCCGTTGTCCAGGGCGGCTTGGACGGTGCGCACGATGACCTTCGCTTCGTTGAAAGCGGCGATCACTACCGATACAGCGGGCCGATAATTCGCCGGCACGTTTTTCAGACGGTGCCGACTGCGCAGCTTCTGGTTCACGGCCAGCGCGCCGTACACCAGCGATCGCAGCAGGGTCAGGTAGATCGCGATCAGGAACAGCAGGCCCGCCGCCTTGCGGATGTTTCCCTTGGTGGTGAGCGCTTCCCCTTCGATCACGGCCCAGCGCTTTTCGTCGCCGGAGGGGACGGGCATGAGCTGGTCGCGCGTCTTGCCCATGAGCTGCTCGATGGGAACGAAGGTGTACCCTTGCGCGCGCAAGGTGTCGATGATTTTCGGCAACGCCTGGATGGTGGCTGATCGGTCGCCGCCGCCGTCGTGCAGCAAGATCAGATTGCCTTCGTCTTTCTGCTCCAGCACCTCGTCCAGGATTTTCGCGGGCGTGCTGCCCGGCTCCCAATCGCGCGGATCGATACTCTCGGCGATGGTTACGTAGCCCATGCGTTGAGCGCGCTCGATGGGCACGATCTCGGCGGGCGTTTGCGGCTGGCTGTCGGCGTTATAGGGCGGCCGGAACAGCTTGGTGCCGTGTCCGATCTCATGCTCGATCAACCTCTGAGTGGTGTTCAGCTCCAGCTCGGTCATCGTCTGGGAATCGGCGGCAATGTTCGGATGGCTGTAGGTGTGATTGCCGATGGTGTGACCTTCGGCGTATTCGCGCCGAATGATGGCCGGGTACTGCTCGGCGTTCACGCCGACCACAAAGAACGTGGCGGGCACCTGTTTCCGGCTGAGGATGTCGAGCACTTTCGGAGTATCGTCGGAGGGGCCATCGTCGAAGGTGAGCGACACCTCTTTCTTCGCGTTGCCCGCCGACGCCTCCACCACATAATAGGACGGGAATTTCTGATACTGCTCGGCGAAGTCGCCGTCCTGGTCCTTCCAAACGTTGCGGCTGCCGTCGTGCGGAGAATCGGTGATTCGCAGCACCTCGCCGTCGCCGTATCGCTCCACCGATTTTTGGGCGGTCAAGGGAAATAATTGCGCCGCGTTGAAATTATCCTCGGGCCAGGAGTGCTCCCCGAACATGGTCCAGAGGCCGGGGTCCTCCGGTGACCGCATCCAGGAACCACACTTCGTGCTTGGTGGAGCCGTTCTGATAGCGCAGCACTGGATTTTCGCGGTCGCGATCCCAAGCGACGCCGGTCTGGTTGGCCTCGGCAGCCGCGATCACGTCGCCGTAGCTCACTTCTACGCCGCCCTCGCGCGATCCGATCATCCAGTCGTAACCGTAATTGCCGAATCCGACCACCGTTTTCTTCGCGGGCAGCACTTTGGCAAGATTTTCAAGTTCGTTATAGAACCAATCCTCGGACGCCACCGGACCCGGCTCGCCGGATTGGTAGTGCTCGTCATACACCATCGGAACGATGAAGTCGCAGATGGCGCCCAATCGCTTCAGGTCATAGGCGGCGTCATCAGTGGGAACGCTTTGGGTGAGGATCAATCCGGCCGGCTCCAACTTGGCGCGAAGCTCCTCCATAAAGGCGACCATCTTCTCGCGGTCGCGATCGCTGGATTGCTCCAAGTCCACGTTCACTCCGGCGAAATGGTGTTCCTCAAGATTGCTGTAGATGTTATCCACCAGGTTTTCGCGGGCGGCGCGGCTGTTCAGAACCTGGCGCAGATCGCCGGCCTGCCAGCCGTCGCGGAAGTTATTGAGCTCCGCCAGTATCGGGAGATTGGCGTCGCGCGCGATCTGGATGACCTGCTCGTCGGAATTGTCTTCGACGTCGCCCGCGCCGTTCTT
>JBEKHQ010000322.1:0-4766 GCA_050012195.1 Bryobacteraceae bacterium
GCACACCGAGGCCTTTTCCTTCCAGATCGCGACGGACAATCAGGAAGAGACGGATCGTTACTGGAACGCGATCGTCGGCAATGGCGGCACGGAGAGCCAGTGCGGCTGGTGCAAGGACCGCTGGGGCCTTTCTTGGCAGATCACCCCGCGCGCGCTGATCGATGCGCTTGCGGCTGGTGGCGGTGAGTCAAAGCGTGCCTTCGAGGCAATGATGACGATGAAGAAAATCGACATTGCCGCCATCGAGTCAGCGCGGCGAGGCTGACCTGTTTCGTCTGTCTGGGATATGGGGGAAGCATGAAGCGCACGTGGACGATCATAGGGGTAGGCGACGTGCCGGGCAGTTTCAAATGGTACCAGGCGCTGTTCGGTCAGCCGGCTACGCAACCTGCCCACGATTACTTTGGGCAAATCCTCGATTCAGATGGAACCGTGTTGCTCTGCCTCCACGAGTGGGGCGCCCACGGGCATCCCTCATTGATGAGCCCAGCTCACGCGACACCGGGCAACGGGCTCCTGTTGTTCTTCCGTGTCGATGATTTCGATCTTGCACTTCAAAGGGCACGCTCTCTGGTCACTCGGCTCGAAGAGGAGCCACACGTGAATCCGAACACTCAAACCAAGGAGTTCTCGCTCCGAGATCCGGACGGATATTACGTTACGATCAGCGCACTCTGACAAGGCGCTGCTGGAATTAGCGGTGGGCGCATCCGGGCCAGCAACAGGGGCGTCGTTTTCCATCCCTAAGGCTGGAACAGCCCCACTCGATCCGGCGGCTTCTGGTTTCCGCTTTTTTAGCGGACTCAATCCAACATATCCACTCGTTGCGCGCGAGCGGGGTAATATCTTCCCATGTCGTTAACGCTTGCGGGTCGGATATAAGCGCTTTTTTCAAATCCGCGGGAACTTCGTGCACCACCCCGGTGGAAATCTTTTTTGGCGACACAGAAACCATAGCGCTCGTGTGACGGAACAACTGGAGGTTATCGTAGCAAGAATCGGCGCGAGGCTTGAAGCGAGGTAAAATGGTTGTGCCATGAGCGATCAGGAGTATCCGCTTCCGCCCGCCACGTTCGAGTTCCTGATTCTTTCGCTGAAGACCCAGACCGAAATCCAGCTCGGTCTGATGCACTTCGGCGAAGATAAAGACCAGCCGGAACCCAATTTCACGATTGCGCGGAACAGTATCGATCTGCTGGCAATGCTTCAGGAGAAAACGCGCGGCAATATTTCGATCGAGGAGCAGCGGCTGGTGGAGAACTCGCTCACCGAATTGCGCTTTCGATTCGTGCAGGTGATGGAGCAGCATCAGAAAAAGAAAAGCGCGATTCCCGAGACGCCGCCGGATCCGGCCGAGACGGAACGGCAGGCTGGCGCGTAGATGGCCGCGGAATCCGTGAGCATCACGGTGCTGGGGTCCGGCACCAGCGTTGGGGTTCCCACCATCGGCTGTCATTGCGCGGTGTGCACGTCGGAGGACTCGCGCGACAAACGGCTGCGCCCCTCGATTTACGTGAAGTACGGGGAGCACGGCGTACTCATCGACACGACTCCCGATTTCCGCCAGCAGGCTCTACGCGCGCATATCGAACGCGTGGATGCGATTTTGTTCACGCATTCTCACGCCGACCACATCATGGGGCTGGACGATGTGCGCCCGCTGAACTTCAGGCAGGGCGGCTCGATTCCGATCTACGGATCGGCGGAACACATCGACAATATCCGGCGCTGTTTTCACTACGTTTTCTCGAATCACAAATCGGAGTCGTCCGTTCCGCGGCTGATCACGCACGTTTTCGACGGCGCGCCGCTGGACTTGTTCGGCCTGGAATTTACCCCGATCCGGCTGTGCCACGGCAGAGGCACGGTGCATGGCTTCCGCTTCGGACAAGCCGCCTATCTGACCGATCACAGCGACATTCCGGAAGAATCGATGGAATTGCTGAAGGGTTTGGACGTGCTATTCCTGGACGCGCTGCGGCACCGTCCTCATCCCACGCATTCCACCGTGGAACGGTCGCTCGAAACGGTGGAGAAACTCGCGCCGCGCCGCGCTTTTTTCACGCACATCTGCCACGATCTTCCGCACGCGCGCACCGAGGAGCTTTTGCCTCCGCATGTTCGGCTGGCTTTTGACGGATTGGAAATCGCGCTCGAGGGTCCACAATGATTTATCGGAGCCTGGCCGAACTGCCGCGCGATTTTGGCCCGTCGGCGATCACCATCGGAAATTTCGACGGGGTTCACTTGGGTCACCGGGAAATCCTGCAAAGGGTGGCGGCGGTTGCCGCGGGGAACCGCTGGAGGCCGACCGCGCTGACGTTCGACCCGCATCCGACTAAATTAGTGGCGCCGGAGCGCGCACCGCATTTGCTGACGACGGTGGAAGAGCGCGCCAGGCTTCTACAGCAGTGCGGCATCGAGCGCGTGCTTATTCTGCCGTTCACCACAGAAATCGCCAGCCTTACTCCGGAGGATTTCGTGCGCGAGATTCTCGCCGGGAAGCTCCAGGCGCGAGCGGTGCTGGTGGGCCACAATTTTCGTTTTGGAAATCGGACGGCGGGCGACGCTCGAACGCTGGAGGAACTGGGGCGCAAGTACGCGTTCGAGACGGAAATCGTTCGGTCGATCCAGTGGCGCAATCTTTCCATTTCGAGCAGCGAGATTCGGCGCTTGATCGAGGCGGGGGAGGTTAGCCGGGCGTGCAGACTGCTGGGGCGTCCTTACGCGCTGGGGGGCGAGGTGGCGAAGGGGCAAGGCATCGGGAGGAAGCAGACCGTCCCGACTTTGAATCTTGAGACGAAGGCGGAGGTTCTGCCGAAGACCGGCGTGTACGTGACGCGAACGCACGATGCGAAAACCGGGCTCCAATGGCCTTCCATCACAAATGTCGGTTATCGGCCGACCTTCAACGGGCACGGTCTGACGATCGAGACCTACTTGCTGGCGGCTCTGGACGGCCCGTCGCCCGAGGAGATTTCGGTGGAATTTCTGCGCTGGGTGCGCGAGGAACGGAAGTTCGAAAATCCGGAAGCGCTTAAGACCCAAATCCTGCGGGATGTGGGGCGCACGCAGGCGTATTTCCGGCGGTTGAAACAAATGGCGGCGTCGGCGCGCTAACGGCTAACAGGCCTGCACAGGCTAAAGCAGATGCACCCTTTGCGCTTTCCAATGCGCGAAAATCAAGAGGAAGGAGACTTATGAGTCTATCGGAAGGAAAAGTGCGACACATGCAGGCGCTTTCGAATAAAGGAGGCGTTATTGCGGCGGCCGCCATGGATCAGCGCGGCAGATTGAAGAAATCCATCGCCGGTGCGCGGGGCGTTTCCGAGGATCAGGTGACGTCCGACATGATGGCCGAGTTTAAGATCGCGGTTTCGAAGGTTTTGACGCCGCACGCCAGCGCGATTCTGCTGGATCCCGAATATGGACTCCCGGCCGCCAAAGCGCGTTCCTCCAACGCCGGACTGCTGCTGGCGTACGAAGAGAGCGGTTACGACAATACCAAGATCGGCCGGCTTCCGGACTTGTTGCCGCACGTCTCCGCCACGCGCATCGCGGGGTGGGGCGCGAACGCGGTCAAGATTCTGCTGTACTACACGCCCTTCGACGATCCTCAGGTGAACGACATCAAGCACGCGTTTATCGAGCGCATCGGAGCGGAATGCGAAACGCTGCAGATCCCGTTCTTCCTCGAATTTGTCGGCTACGATCCCAAGGGGGGCGACGAAAAAGGACTTGAATTCGCGAAGATCAAGCCCAAAGTGGTGACCGGGAGCATGCAGGAATTCACCAAACCACAATACAAGGTGGATGTTTTGAAGGTTGAGGTTCCGATCAACGCGCAGTTTGTGGAAGGCAGCAGCGTCTACCAGGGCCAGAAAGCCTATTCGCGGCAGGAGGCGTTGGAACATTTTCGCCGCGGCGCGGA
This sequence comes from Bryobacteraceae bacterium, assembly GCA_050012195.1. Classification (GTDB taxonomy): domain Bacteria; phylum Acidobacteriota; class Terriglobia; order Bryobacterales; family Bryobacteraceae; genus Palsa-89. The sequence continues at coordinate 3,932 of JBEKHQ010000322.1, forward strand.
GGTGGCGACGAAGCCGTTCATCTACCTGAGCGCGGGAGTGGGAAACGCGCAATTCGTCGAGTCGTTGAATATGGCGGCGGAAGCGGGAACGGATTACTCGGGCGTGCTGTGTGGCCGGGCTACGTGGAAGGATGGCATTCCGATTTACGGGAAGCAAGGCGTCAAGGCGCTGGAGGACTGGCTCGAGGACCAGGGGGTGAAGAACATCAACGCCGTGAATGCGGCCATCAAAACCGCGAAACCGTGGTACGCGAAAGCGGGCGTGCCGCAGCCGGTCCACGCTTAGTTGGCGGAGCCGGGACATGGGGGGCCGGCGCGGACGAGGGCGTCCGCCCCACCGGCTTCAGCGCTCTCCCCATTTCAGTTTTTGACGAAGGACGTCGAAGAAGAACATTTTGGGCGGCCGGACCAAGTGAATCCGATGCGCCGAACTCTTGCAGATGACGCGATCTTCATGCATCAGCGGCTCGCCCACTTGTCCATCCACAGTGAGGAATGCTTCGTTGTCCGAGGCGTGGCAGACGATTTCGATCACGCTGGTATCGGGAACCAGCACCGGGCGGTTGGTGAGCATGTGCGGACAAACCGGCGTGATGCAGAGCGCGGCGACGGCCGGAAACAGGATCGGTCCGCCCGCCGAAAGCGAGTAGGCCGTGGATCCGGTGGGCGTGGCGATGATCAATCCGTCCGCCTTGAAGGTGCTGACGTACTGCGAATCGACGAAGGTTTCCAAATCGATCATGCGGGCGATCTGCGTTTTGTTGATCACCAGATCGTTGAGCGCTTCGTAGGATTGAATGATGCGGCCGCGGCGGACCAGGTCGCCGTGGAGCAT
>JBEKHQ010000323.1:0-8454 GCA_050012195.1 Bryobacteraceae bacterium
TTCGCCCACCTTGACCTTGGGTCCTTCATCGATTTTGAATGTGACTTCCAGCGATGAAGGCGGGACGCGACGCACCTGCGCATCCACCTTGGCGTATTGGTGTCCGCGCTCGGCTTCCATATCGAGCAGAACGTTCTTGGCGCGCTGGATCTTGTTCGGATCGTATTGCGACTCGACCACCAGACCCACTTTTCTTTCCTTGAAGCGATCCAGAATGTCGGACTCGCTCATCGACTTGTTGCCCGTGTAGCTGATGGATCGGACTACGGGCCGTTCGACGATCACGAAGCGAATGATCCAGCCGGTCTTGCCCGGCTCGCGCTCGATGTGGATATCGTCGAATCGCCCGCTGTTCCATAACGCGATGAAATCCCGATGCAGCGTGTCCTCATCGTACCGGTCGCCTTTTTTGGTGTAGATTAGCGCTTGCAAAGTGTCCTGACGGACGCGCCGTGCGCCGCGGAACTCCACGCTTTCGACAACATTCTCCGGAGGCTGGCCAGGCTGCGTGGTGACCACGTTGGATGGCGGCGGTGGCGGCGTCGGCCGCGCGGGTTCCACCGGCGCGGTCGGGACGGTCTCGAAAGGATTGGGCGGACGTGGGGGCTGACCGGGTTGCTGCTGTTGTTGGGCCGGCTGTTGCTGCGGCTGACCAGGCGATTGCGGCGCTCCCGCTAATGCAGCAACAGTGGAAAAAAAGCCCGTGTAAAGCAGCAGAGATCGCAGGCGTCCAGGCCTGTGAAACATCATCTCAAGAAGGGTTCCTTTCCACTCTGCGCCAACGTTTCGAGACGTCCGCTATCTCAGCTCGGTTTCACGGCACACTGACGGACGAAGCTCTATTCTAGCTGAAACCAGCAGGAACTCGGAATGGGCGCAATGCGCACAGTGGGCCGGTACCGCACAGCAGACCGCCACCCAAACCTGCGTCTTTCCATTAGATCACGGCGGCTTACTGAATGTCAGGGGGCGCGTGGGGATCGGACTGGTCGGCGTTGCTTTGGCCGGAGTAGTAGGAGCGATAATAACTGTACTTACTATACAATTCGCCCTGGCGAGCGCCGTTGACGACGATGCCGAGGACGTTGTTTTGACAAAGCGACTGCATGGCGCGCGTAATGGAATCGACGGTAGTGGCGCCGATCCGGGCAACCAGAATCGTGCCGTGACAAAGCGTGGACAATAGGTTCGCATCGGCGGCCACCAGCAAGGGCGGGCTGTCCAGAATGATCCAATTGAACAGATCGGGCAATCGCTCAAGCATCTTTTTAACTTCCCTGAGGTTTAGCAGCTCGAGCGGGTTCATGACCGGTTCGCCGGCCGTCATAACGTAGAGATTGCTATCGCCGATTCTACGCATCGCTTCGTGTAGCGGAACCTTGCCCTGCAAGTAATCCGCAATACCAGGAGCGCGATCGATTCCGAAGAGATCGTGGATGGTCGGCCGGCGAAAATCGAAGTCGCAGAGCAAAGTGAGATTGCCTGCCAGTTGCGCCTCGGCCAGCGCGAGGTTGGCGGCCACGAAGGACTTGCCCTCTGCCGGAGAGGGGCTGGTGACGATCACGGCGTGGATGGGCTGCATGCTCTGCATGTGATTGATGCGCGTGCGGACGGTTCGAAATTCCTCGCCGGCGGGTTCGAGCGGGCGCGATGCGTCAATGATCAGCCCATTCGGCGAACGAGCGTACGGCACGCTTGGGACCAATGTCAGAAGGTCTTCCGCAAAGTACGCCCCATTGTTCGATGATTGTGGGGCGGCGACCGCGCTTCCGAACGTGGCGAAGGGTTCGGCCAGGCCCGATCGCCGCAAAGCTTCATGTACTCGACTCAAAGATCCTCCCGTTCCTATAGCTTGATGGCGAAGTAGTACACCACCGATCCGGACATGACAAGCACGCCCAGAGCGCAGGCTGCCGACCAGGCCAGCCAAGCCAGCCGCCTGCGGCGTCGCACCACCGACTCATCCTCGATGAGCGAGAGGCTTCCCAAAATCGGCAATTCCGTATGCGCGCGAACATCCCTGAGATTCTTGAGCGTGGCGTCCCGCATTTCGCGCACTCCCGCCAGACAAAGGCCGGCGATCAGGCCGATCGCGGTTCCCAAGGCGATAATCACCGTTCGTTTGGGTTCGGCGGGGGTCTGGGGAAGGGAGGGCGGATCGAGCTGCTCCAGGCGCTCGCCTTGCTGTCGATTCTCGAGCGCGGTGGACAGCGCGGAGCTGTTCAGATGCCGGTCCAAGTCCTCGTAGTCGCGTTTTGCGAGGTCGCGGTCGCGAATCAGCTCATCGTAGTCCTTCATTCCGATCGGCACGCCCTCGATGCGGGCCTGATAGCTCTTGATCGTCGCGTCCAATTGCGCGGCTTGTTTGCGATAGTCCTCCACTTCCAGATCCTTGGCCTGGAGCAAACCTTGCGTTCGCTCGATCAGACCCTCCAATTCCCGCTGTTCGCGAACGAATTGAGGGTTCGCAGGCGTCTGGATAGCCGGGCGAGCCGGTTTGGTTTCGTCCTGCTTCAGGATCGTTTCGCGCTGTTTTTTCGCGGCCGCCAGAAGGGTCGAAAGGCGCTGCACGTCCGGATGATTTTCCCTGTAGCGTTGCCGCGCCGCTGCCAGCTCGTCCTCGTACTGCGAAATCTCGCGATCCTTGGCGGCCAGCGTGTCGTTCTTTTGCTGGATGGCGGGTTCCTGAGCATGGGAATCCTTCAACGACGCCAGCTGTTCGCGATAGATCCGGAGTTGGTTCTCGCTGAGCAACTTCTCCTGGCCCACCCGATTCAGCGACAGGTTGAGATTGAGCTTCTGGCTCTCGAGCGCCGTCAAATTCTGGTAGTTGTTCTGCTGTTCCTCGGGCAGACGGCCCATATTGCGGGAACGGAACACGCTGAGTCTTTGTTCGATATCGTCCAGTTTCTTCTTGGCCACGTCCCACTGATCCCGCAGAAATTGCGTGGTGGAGACGGTTTCCTGCGAAACCTCGCGAACGTTCTCCTCCAGGAACCGCGCCACTATATCGGTGGTCACTTTCTGGGCCGTGAAGCGATCGCTATATGCGAAGCGGATCTCAAAGGCGGGATATTGCTGTTTTTGGTTCTGCGCCTGATTGAAGCTCAACTGCACCGGAAGAACCTTGATGTCGTGCAGCCTCATGTTGTCGATCACCTCGTCCAGCGGGAGACTCGCGAGCTCCTTCTTGTACAGACCATGCGTGTTGATGATATTGGTCAGCGTGGCGCGATTCAGGATAAGCTGAACCAGCGAGTTCACGCGGCCCTGGAGATCCACGTTCACGTTGGCGGGCACAAAATTTTCCGGCACCTGTGGAGGCACCACGCGAATGGTCGCGGTGGACACGTAGGTGTCGGGCCAGAGGAAGGCCGTCACCACCGATATCACTAGAGCCGCGAAGGCAGGGCCTAATATCCAAGCTTTGTGCCGCCGCAGGATGTCGAGATAATCGTCCAAATCGAGTGCGCGGCGCGCGGCGGGTAACGATCCTTGAGGTTGCATGCTGGTTGCTTCCGCGTTTCGCTGGACTAGCGGACGATGACGTGATCTCCGTTCTCCAGCAAGATGTTCTGTTCCAGACGCTTGCCGCTGGTGACTTGCTTGTAATTGAAGTAATAGACTTTATTGCCTCTGAGAATGCGGATCTTTTTCGTGTTGGCAAAATCCTTGAAGCCGCCTCCGTGGCTTAACGCTTCCAGAACCGTGGTGGGCGTTACCAACGGGAATGATCCGGGACGGTTCAGCTCTCCGTCCAGGTAAAATTTCTTGCTTCGGACTTCGGTGACGAATACGGTCACGTCCGCGTTGTTGATGTACTTTGCCAGCAGTTCCGTGAGCTGCTTGGTGAGCTGGTCGGGTGTTTGATGCCCGGCTTGGACCTCGCCGATCAGCGGAAGGGTGATCTTTCCGTCGGGCCGAACCGCGACGGGCAAGGTAAAGTCGGGTTCTCGCCACACTTTAATGAACAGGACGTCTTCCGGGCCGATGAGGTACCGGTTAGGATCAACCGCCGCGCCCACACCATCGACGATGATGTTCTCGGGAGGATGAGGAGCGTCGGACCTGCTTTGTCCGTCCACCGTCAGGCTGCCGAATGCGATCACTGCCGCGAATGCAGCCTGCGCGGAGAAATGAGCCTTCACGGATGCGCAGTAGCGCCTTCATTGTACAATGTCTCGGTCCGCCTTACGTAATGGTTCGAAACTATGAAATATTTTCTCGCGAAGACCGACCCTGAAACCTACTCCGTCGATCAATTGGAAAAGGAGAAGAAGACCGTGTGGGACGGCGTCCGGAACCCACAGGCCGTGCGCGCGATCCGGGACATGGCTCCCGGCGACAAGGTGTTCATCTATCACAGCGGCGGGCTGGCCGCGGTGGTGGGACTGGCGCGCGTCGGCTCCGAACCGAGAACGGATCCCAAGAATCCCAAATTAGCGGTGGTCGACTTCGAGTTCGTGGGCAGGCTGGAGCCGCCGGTTACGCTTGCCGAAATCAAAGCGTCGAAGCTGTTCGACGATTGGGCGCTGGTCCGGCAAGGCCGCCTGTCAACCATGGCCGCTCCGGAGAAATTTGCCGCCTGGATGCGAAAGAAGTTTCCGAAGGCCGGGATCTGATCGGCGGCTAGACCAAAGCCGGCTCAGTCACTTCGCTCGCGGTGAAATACGCGCAATCCGGATGGTGGAACACCAGGGCGCTGACGCTCGCCTCCGGCTCCATCATCATACCCTCGGTCAACTCGACGCCGATCTCCTCGGAATGCGCCGATGCAGCCATTCCGCGCAACCCTCGGCGCTTTCAATGGCGAGCGCCTGAAGCGCGTGGGCCTTGAAAAATTCCCCGGCTTGTTTGGCCCGCTCGGATTCCTCGCGAACTCGATCACCCGCGGTGACCACGAATAGCGCCAGGTGATCGCGCCGGCCCTCCTCGGCGTCTAGGACATAATCGCTCAGGCACAGGCCGTCGGCGCGGGGCTGCCGGCCGAACTGGAACGTGTGGATCGGGCTTTGGACGCCGGGCGCGAACAAGCGCACCGCGTTGCCGTCGCGTTCGGCTTCGAAGAACTGCCACACTGCCTTCACCTTCATGTATCGCGCCGCTTCCGCCTTCACCTCTTCGACTTCGTGATATAGCTTGAGCGCCTTGGCGTCGCGCTCGGCCAGCAGTTTTTCGAAATTGCCCTTGAATCCGAGATGCCGGCCGTACAGCATGTACGAATTGATGTAGCTCCAGATCTCGGGCAGATTCGGCACTTCGCGAACCTTGCGATCAAGATAAGGCGCGGCCGGGATCGGGATGTCGGCCCGAACCTTGGAACTGCGGACTTCCCCCTTCGGCGCGGGCGGCGCGACGGCCTCGACAACGTTTCCGCCGTCTTCGGAAAAAATGTGCGACGCCAGCACTTGTTCGCGCGTGGCCGGGTCCATGATCTCGTTCAGGATGCGCAGGCCGGTCATGGCGTCCTTGGCGTAAAAGGTGGGCGCGGCATAGCTGGGCCCGATCTTCGTTTTAGTGAATTTTTCCGAAAGCGCGGCGCCGCCAACCAGCAGCGGAACGCCCACGCCGTGGTCCTTCAAGTCTCCACCCGTTACCACCATTTGATGCGCGCTCTTCACCAACAAGCCCGACAGGCCGATCGCATCCGGCTGGTGCTCCTGGCAGGCTTTGATCAAATCCTCCGGTGGAACCTTGATGCCGAGGTTGACCACCTGGTAGCCGTTGTTGCTCAGGATGATCTCCACCAGATTTTTGCCGATGTCATGCACGTCGCCTTTCACCGTGGCGAGCACGATCTTGCCGCGAGCCGCGGTGTCCGCCTTCTCCATGAACTGCTCCAGGTGGCTCACGCCGGCCTTCATGGCCTCGGCCGATTGCAGCACTTCGGCGACGATCAGTTCGTTGTTGTTGAACAGCCGCCCCACCTCGGACATTCCGGCCATCAGCGGGCCGTTTATGATAGCCAGCGGCTCCACGCCCTGGGCGCGCTTGCGGTCCAGGTCCGCGACCAGCCCGTCCTTGGTGCCCTCGATGATGTAATTGGCCAGGCGCTCGTCGAGGGGCAGATCGGCGGTTTTCTTCTTCTCCCGATGGCCGCTCTTCCGAAAGTGATCCGTGATGGCGCCGATATGAAATTGATTGATCGCGGCCTTCAACTCGCGGGATTGCGCGCGCCAATCTTCCGGAGCGGTTTTCAACTCCTCGGCGCGGGGATGGTCGGCGGGGACATCGGCCGGCGGCGTATTGAAAAGCAGGCTCTCCGCCAGGCGGCGTTCCTCCACCGGAATGGAAGCGAAGCGCTCCAGCTTTTCCGCATTTACGATCGCCAGATCGAGTCCGGCCTTGGTGCAGTAATACAAGAAGACTGAGTTCACCACTTCGCGAGCGGCGGACGGCAGCCCGAAGGAAATATTGGAAACGCCCAGTATCGTCTTGACGAATGGGATAGCGGCCTTGATCAGACGAACGGCTTCGATGGTCTCCACCGCGCCGCCGATATAGTTTTCGTCTCCCGTGGCGCAAGGGAAAACCAGAGGATCGATGATGACATCCTCCGGGGCGATTCCGTATTTCTCGGTGAGCAATCGCACCGAACGCTCGGCCACGGCCAGCTTGCGTTCTCGCGTGAAGGCCTGCGCCTGGAGTTTATCCTCGTCGATAGTCCCCACCACCAGCGCCGCGCCATACGCCTTCGCCAGCGGACAGATTTTTTCGAACTTCTCTTCGCCATCCTCGAGATTGATCGAATTGATGATCGACTTGCCCTGGCAATAACTGAGCGCCAGTTCCACCGATTTCGGATCGGTGGTGTCGATCATGATCGGCGCCTTGATTTTGCGAATCAATTTGGCGAAGAACGGTGGAATATCGCGGATCTCATCGCGATCGCTGGATTGCAGGCACACGTCGATCACGTGCGCGCCGTTGCGAATCTGCCAGCGCGCGATCTCCGTCGCTTCTTCCCATTTTTCCTCCGCGATTAGATTCTTGAACAGGCGCGACCCGATCACGTTGGTGCGCTCGCCGACGATCAGCGGGCGGTTGCTTTCCTCCGCCTCCACCAGTTCTTTATTGGAGTAATAGGCTCGGTGGGAGGCAGGCTTGAGTGCGCGCGGCCGCTTGCCTTGCGCCATCCTGGCGATCGCCCGAATGTGCTCCGGCGTTGTACCGCAGCATCCGCCTACAATATTCAGCCAACCGTGATCGATGAATTTTTCGAGCTGCGCCGCCAGCGACTCGGGCGTCTCTCCGAATTTGCCTTCCGCGTTCGGCAAGCCCGCGTTCGGATAACACGAAATGCGGAATGAAGAGATCTCGTGCAAGCTGCGTATGTGGTCGGTCATCAGATCCGGACCGGTGGCGCAATTCATCCCGATCGCCAAAAGGTCATTATTGGCGACGGAAGCGTACAGCGCGTCGATCGGCTGTCCGCCCAGCATGGTTCCGTTCCGCTCGATGGTCACCGAAGCGATCACAGGAATGTGCAGGCCCAGATCGCGCCGCAAGTTCTGCACCGCCAGCAAACCGGCTTTCAGGCTGCCGGTATCGAAAGCGGTCTCGATCAGCAGCAGATCGGCTCCGCCTTCCACCAGCGCCTTCGCTTGCTGGTAATAGGCACCCAGCATTTGCGCGAAGGTGGTAGTGGCAGTGATGTTCAGGTCTTTGGTGGTGGGCCCCATCGATCCCGCCACGAAGCGCGGACGCGCCGCCGTCGACAGCTCGTCAGCCGCTGCTCGGGCGATTCTGGCCGCCGCATAGTTCAATTCATAGGCGCGATCTTGGAGTTGGAATTCCGCCAGAACGATGCCCGTGCCCCCGAAGGTATCGGTCTCGATAATGTCGGCGCCCGCTTCGAGATACGCGCGATGGATGTCCCTGATGACGTCAGGCCGCGTAACTACCAGGATCTCAGGGCAATTCTCACGCCCAAGATAATCCGTCTCGATCGAGAGCGGCGCCTGGTGGATCATCGTGCCCATCGCGCCATCCAGAACCAGAATGCGGCTCTCGAGCGCTCCAATCAGAGTCTGATAGCGGGAGGACATCGGCTTTTGCAACAGGAACCTGATTCTAGTTTAGCCGGAGGAGCTAAACGGTTGCAGAAGCGTTGGTAATCGCCTGTATGGCTGTTTCGTTGAAGCTATAGCCGAAGCCGCGCACCGCCCGAATGAAGGACGGATTTGCAGGGTCCAGCTCGATCTTTTGCCGCAAGCGCAGAATGTAGACGTCGACCGTTCGATCCGTTACCGCCCGGTCGTGGCCCCACACCGAATCGAGCAGTTGCTCGCGGCTATAAACGACGCCGGGGCGGCTCATCAGAAACTCCAGCAGGCGAAACTCGGTGGCGGTGAGCGCGATCTCGCTTCCCCGCAGCAGCACACGGCAGGACGCGCGGTCTAGCTCCAGTACGCCCGCTCGGATTGTGCGCACGGGCAAGGCTTGCGTACGGAA
>JBEKHQ010000324.1:0-4761 GCA_050012195.1 Bryobacteraceae bacterium
TGAATGTCGCCGACTCAAAGGGCATTTGGGACACCAATTGGCATGGTCCGAAGGCGCCACATGTTCCGGCGTAGTTCGTAGGGTTCACTTCAACGGGTACCACCGCGCTGACGACGTTGAAGCTGAAAGGGATGGTAGTACCGGCAACGGCGGGTGATCCCAAGCACGCCAAGGCCAGCGAGGCCGCTGCCGCAATTCTGGGCATTCGCATCCGGCAATCTAATCCCACTGAATACACCCCTTGTCTACTATCGCGCGAAATAGTGGCAAACCGCTTCATGAACCGAATAATACTTCGAACGCTTATCCCGCCAACGGACAGCCAATGGACCTCACGTTCTATTGAACGGCAATCGTCACGACCGGACTCGATTGGCCATCCACCGTAATCACGACCGGTACAGCGCTCCCGGTTGTCGTGGTGGCCGGCACGATGGCATCCACCTGATACAAGCCGGCGAAACCAGGCGCCACACCGGCATAAAGGATCTTTGCATTGGCGCCTCCGATGGTCACTGTCGCGGGGTCGGTAAGCCGGGCCAGTGGAGACGACGGCGCCGCTGATCCGTCCATGACGGGGGGCGACACGCTCCCCAACCCGGTCGCGTACATGACTACCGCCTGGCCCGCGCTGACCGGATTCGTCGCATCGGCCAACACTTGCGAACCATCCGCCATCACGCCGAGTATTATCCCTTGTCCGCTGCCGCTCCCATTGGCGCTGAAGATTCCCGGCTGCGCCGAGGAAATCGTGATGGTCTGCGGCGCCGAGAGCGAGTTCCCGTTAACCACGATTAACTGTTGAGAGCTGTTCTGCGGCAGGCCGAACGGAAGCACCGCGTTCACTTGCCCGCTGCTGGTGTACTGCAACGGCACGCTCTGGCCTGCGATCAACGCCGAAGTATTGGCGAGCTGCCCTGGCAGCGGCAGTTGGCTGGCGGATGCAGTTTGGGCCGAGAGTGCGGACCCGAAGATGGTCACAAAACTCCCAGGAGCCAGCGTCGAACTGGTCGCAAAGCTGGCTGCATTCACAACTCCTCCAGGAGACAATAAAGGTACCAGCGGATTCGCTTGGCCCGCGCCGTTGATGACTGCCGAACCGGAAATCGTCTGACCCGCCGGCGTTTGCATTTGCGCGGTTGCGGTGACGGCCGTCATCGGCGACGGATTACCCAGCACCCACGTGCCATCCCAGGTTCCGGTATTGTTCGAAATCAGCGAGAGAGGCGGATCTCCGTTCGAAAACGATGCAACCACCGATCCTGTAGTCATCGGATTTCCGCAATCGTCCAGTATTTGGACTATGATCGACTGCGGCCACCCGGCCGCAACTGTGAATCCCGCGCCAAGACTAGTGAACACCGGCAGGAGTTGCGTAGGCGTGCACACGCCGGCGGCGCGCGGCGACAGTTTAACGCTGGAAGCAGTGGTGCTCGACCCGCCCGGCGCCACCACCATCAGCAGCGCAATCGTACTGACCGTGTTGTCGTCGAAAGCGATCGCTAATTTCCCGGTATAGACTCCGGCCGGAAGGGATTGCGTAAATGTGGACGGCGTTGGCTGTACGGTGATGAGCTGCGTCTGGCCGCCTGCAATCTGTCCGGCAGCCGGGTTGGAGCCGAACCAAACGATTCCACCGTCGTAGAAATCCGCCGAAACAAAGCTGACGGCCGTATTGTTCGGGTTCGATATTGCAATGGTCTGCGGCGGCGGATTCGCTGCGCCGGCCACCGTGGAAAACGCCAGCCCAGTCGGTTCTACCGACGCCGGAACATGGGTACCCGCGGCGGCGACATTGAGAACGATTGTGAGATATTGCGAAGAAACCCCAGCCGATGCCACCTGTACGAGACCGTAGTACGCTCCCGCAACGAGACCCGCGGGATTCACGTTTACTTGAACGGTCGCGTTTGTACCTGTGCTCGCGGCGTTACCGGCGTTCGGCGTTACCGAGAGCCACTGGCCGCCCGAAGTGGTAGAGGTGGTGACCTGAAATGGCAAGGTTCCCGAGCCACTAGCCAGAACCTGGAACGACTGCGGCGCGGGCGAGGGACCGCCGTTGACCGCTTGGAACGTGAGGCCCGACTGCAAAACTTCGAGCGCGCCGGCTTGGCCACTCACCGCCACGTGCACCGGAATAGTAACGATAGTGGCAGCGCTCGCGCGAGCCGACGCAGTGGCGCTCGCGGCCGCGCTGGTTACCGTAATCGCTCCGTTGTATGTTCCGGGCGCAAACCCGGTCAAGTTTAGAGTGACGCTCAGGGGCACCGCGCCGGCGGAGTTCGTCATGCCGCTGGTGGGCGAAACCTGTATCCAGGGTTGATTGGCCGATGCTTGGAATGTGATGGCTGCATTGCCAACGTTGGTCACCAGCACTTGACGGCTTGCTTGCGGAGAGCTTGTCGTCAAAGCGAGAGTGAGTCCGCCCGCGGCCGCAGTGATCTGGTTAGGCTGGGGTGACGCGACCGTGAAGCTGACAGGTATGGTAACGGCGGAGGGAGTCGCATCCGGGATGTTGATCGTAACGGTGGCTTGATAGGCGCCGGGCGCGAGCGATGTTGTGTCCACGGAGACATGGAGCAGCGACGGAAGCGTTCCGGATGCCGGCGTGATTGCGATTCCCGCGACGCCGGTCACCGCGGCGGTGAACGGCGATCCCGAAAACGTGGTCACGAGTGGAATATCCGCGGAGAATATGCCGGAATTTCCCACTTGTGCCAGCACCACCGGGCTCGATCCGATACCAGTTCCCGTTCCCGTTGTCACTGTGAGCGGGGGCTGCACTGTCAACTGAACCGCTAACGATGCTACTGTGCTTCCGTCCACTGCAAAATTGATGGTGCCCTCATAGAGACCGGGCGACAAGCCCGATGGGTTGGCTGTGATCGTCAAAGTCGCCGGAGTGGATGCGGAACCGGGGCTTACAGAAAGCCAGTTTCCTTGGCTGTTAGCCGTAGCCTGGAACGACACCGCGGTTCCGTTGTTGGACGATACGGCAATCGTTTGTGTGGCGCTGGTGGAACTGGATGTAGCGAAGGTGACCTGATTGGCCGAGAACTGGAGGGCAGGTAAAGGTGGTGGGATTACTGTACTGAACTCTGGGGTGAGCCGCCTGATAACATCCCGAAACGCGTCGGCAATGTAGACGTGCCCGACATCGTCCACCACCAAGCCAAGCGGGAAGCCCAATTGCGCCGCGGTAGCGGGGCCGCCATCACCGCTGTCACCTGTAACGGCGGTTCCGGCAATGGTCGTAATGATCCCCGAGGGCGTTACCTGACGAATCACAGAGTTGTAAGCGTCAGGGATGAGCAGATTACCCGCTCCGTCGAAAGTAATAAAGTAAGGGTAGTTCAGTTCCGCCGAGGTTGCCAATCCTCCATCGCCGCTGTAACCGGCGATCCCGTTCCCGGCGATTGTGACAATCGTTTGGTCTAAAGCCCTGATTTCCCGAACCCGGTTGTTGCCGTTGTCAGAGAAGAAGATGTTGCCGGCGCTATCCACGCGAAGACCCACGGGAGCGTTGAGTTCGGCATTCACTGCCAACCCGCCGTCGCCAGAGAACCCTGCTGTTCCGGTGCCGGCGATAGTCGTGATTGTTCCGTTGGATATGGCTCGAATCCGGTTGTTCCCTGAATCCGAAACATAGAGAGTTGTCCCAGACGGGGAAAACACAACTCCTACCGGTGAAGCTAACATGGCGGAGGTCGCTGGGCCATCGTCCCCGCCAAATCCAGACGTTCCAGTGCCGGCGAAGGTGCTGATAATGCCTGTCGCCGCGTTGACGAATCGGATGCTGGAATTACCCTGGTCAGCGATGTAGTAATTTCCCGCTGCATCTAAAGTGATATCGGCAGGGGAAGACAACCCGGCATTGAGCGCCGGGCCCCCATCGCCTCCTGAACTGATGTAACCTCGTCCTGCGACCGTCTTAATGTCGGTAAAGCTGGCATTCACCTCGCGGATGCGGCCGTTTCCCTCGTCGCAAATGAAGAGGTCGCCGCTGGAATCGAGAAACAGGCCCCCGGGGAAATTCAATAGAGCGGCCGTGGGTGGAACGTTCTCCGGGCCTCGAAAACCAGCGTACGTGCTGATGATGCCGCCGGAGACTTTCCGAACCACATTGGGGACCACGTCCGAGATATAAACGTTCCCATTACTATCCACCGCCACGCCGAATGGATTGACGAAGGTTGCGTTGATCGCCGATCCGCCGTCGCCGGAGTATCCGGAGTTGCCAGTCCCAGCAACGGTGACAACAGTTTGATTGGCTGACAAGATTTCCCTGACGCGCAGGTTCGTGTGATCGACAAAATAAAGATTGTTCGACGAGTCGATGGCGACGGAGTATATGACCCCGATGTTGGTATCCAAGGCGGGAAGTCCTTCACCGTTATAGGTCTCATTTCCCGTGCCAGCGTAAAAAGTGATATTGCCTTCGGTGTCGATCCTTCCGACAAAGATACCGTCTCCAAAATACAAGTTCCCGGCGGTGTCAAAGACCGGGCTGACTGGAAAGTCTATCTGAGAATCCACGGCGATCCCATTGCCGGCGTACCCTGGGGTTCCCGTTCCAGCAATAGTGGTAATGATGTGGGTAAGGGCGTCAACTTTGCGAATCCGGGCATTGGCTGGATCGGCGATGTACAGGTTCCCGGAGGGATCGAAGGTAATACTGTTTGTGATGCCGCCACCAAGTTTCGCTGATGTCGCTGGAATACCATCGCCATTGTATCCGCACTGACCAATAATGCCTGCATA
>JBEKHQ010000325.1:0-4750 GCA_050012195.1 Bryobacteraceae bacterium
CCATAACGCGAAACTCGTCGTGCGAACGCGCACGCAATACTTGTTTTCCGCTGCCGCTCCAACGGCGGGCGCGGTGAAGCAATGAAGGCGCTCCTTAGAAGGCTGGAGTGGTTTTTCCTGTTCTTCGGTCTGGTAGCGCTGGACTGCTTCGTCTGGGTAAACACCAGCTCACTGCTCTACCAGTCTTATGCGGACTGGTCGTTCGATCAAACGCTGCGGGGACTCTCGCCCACCATTCCTGGATTCCTCGTCGACGAAACGCGTTGGCTGATGGGGAACCGCCCGGTCAAAAACGACGCAGCTCCCGAGCCCGCTTCGAAGCTCGAACCCCTGCCAACCAATCGGCAACCGCGCGCGACCGAAATTCTTGGGCGTTTGCAAATTCCGCGGCTTCAGCTGAGCGTGATGGTGCGCGAAGGCGCTAATGAACGCACGTTGAGCCGGGCGGTGGGGCACATCCCCGGCACCGCACTGCCCGGCGCCGTGGGCAACGTCGCGCTGGCGGGGCATCGGGACACATTCTTCCGACCGCTCAGCAACATCCAGAAAGACGACCTGATCCACATCGAAACCGATCAAGGGACCTTTACCTACAGGGTTGAGTCGACGCAGATCGTCGGGCCGAGAGATGTCGGCGTGTTGAAGGCAACGGGTGGAGAAACGCTGACGCTGGTTACCTGTTACCCGTTCTACTACGTGGGATCGGCGCCCAAGCGCTTTATCGTCCACGCCACCGCCGTGCGAACGGCGGCGTCTAACCCGCGGCGCCTACCGCAACCAGGCTCTTGAGCTTCGCCGCAAGAGTGGTGCGCTTCAGCCCCAGCATTTCGGCGGCTAGTTTCTTATTCCCGCCGGTTTTCCTGAGCGCCTGCTCCAGGATGTTCAGTTCGATGTTGCCCACCGTGCGTTCGAAATCCAATCCCTGATCCGGCACCGCGATGAACGGCTGAGCGCCCGCGGGCAACGGCATAAGGTGCTTGCGCGGTGGAAGCGCGAAGTCGGCGGGATACAGGCAGGACCTATCCCCGCTCAGGACAATCGCCTGTTCGACAGTATTCTCCAGTTGCCGTACGTTACCCGGCCAATCGTGCTCCGCCAACCGATCCAAGGTCTCGCGGGAGATCTGCTTAACCGGAATGCGCTCTTCCCGGCAGGTCTTCGCGATGAAATGCACAGCCAGGAATCGGACGTCCGAGCCGCGTTCCCTCAGCGGCGGGATGGCAATCGGGACGACGTTCAGGCGATAGTACAGATCGTCGCGGAATTTGCCTTCTTCGATCATCCCGGTGAGATCGGTGTGAGTGGCCGCGATAACCCGCACGTCCACGTGAATCGTTTCGGAACTCCCTAGCCTTTGGAATTCGCGCTCCTGAAGTACCCGAAGAAATTTCGCTTGCAAACTCAGCGGCATGTCTCCGATTTCATCCAGAAAAATGGTTCCGCGATGAGCTTGCTCGAAGCGCCCGATCCGATGATTCGTGGCGCCCGTGAACGCTCCCTTAACGTGACCGAACAGCTCGGCTTCGAGCAGCGTTTCCGGCAGTGCGCTGCAATTCACCGAGACCATCGGCAGATGCGCCCGGTCACTGGCGGCATGAATGGACCGCGCCACCACTTCCTTTCCAGTCCCGGTTTCGCCCGTGATGAGCACCGTGGTGCGGCGGGGAGCGACCAGCCGGATCCTTTCAGCGATCTGCTCGACGGCGTGGCTTTGTCCGATGAGCAGCCGACGCCAGGGCTCTTGTTCGGAATCGTCCGCACGCGCCTCGGATTCCACCGCCCATTTCGAATTAGCGGCGAAGTAGAGCAGGCTGGTGGCGTCCGGATGCGTCAGAACATGGAACGCGCCGAGCCGCGTCCAGCGCACCACTTCCGTCGCCGACGCCTGAGGCGCGTGGATCACTATGGGAGTGCCCGGCTGCGCCTGCTGCAATTCCTCGAGCAAGTTCGCTACCGAGGTCCACTCCGGCAGCGGGAAGCTGACCAGTACCACATCGTAGTCCTCATCGCGCAGGATCCTCAACCCATCCAGTGGACTGTCCACCTGCGTCAGCGAGACTCGAAACCGATCGATCACATCACTGGCCCGATCGGCGATCCATAGAACTTTTGGCGTCAGCATTGCCTTCAACTCCGTCAGTCTTCCATCGGTGCTGGGAGGAGATCCTTTAAGAAAATAGTTTCTTACTCCGAGGTCTTCGATGGTTGTACTCTCGGGGCCGCCGGCATGGAATAACCCCGCAATACTCGTGGTATATCGCTTACCATCGTTTCAGATGGAACAGTTGGCGCTAGCTTGGGGTCCGGTCCGCAAAACCTACACCGTCGCCGAGTTGAATGCATCCATTCGCGGGCTGCTGGAGTCGCAGTTTGACGATATCTGGGTGGCGGGCGAGATTTCCGGATCGAAGACGGCGGCGAGCGGCCATTGCTACTTCACGCTCAAGGATCACGACGCGCAGTTGCGTTGCGTGTGCTTCCGGACCTCGCTCCGCTACCTCAAGTTCAAGCCCCAGGATGGCATCGCCGTTCTGGCGCGCGGGCACATCGATCTGTATGAAGCGCGCGGCGAGTATCAGCTTCTGGTGGAAGCGCTAGAGCCGCAAGGTCACGGTGCGCTGCAGTTCGCGTTCGAACAGCTGAAGAAGAAGCTGGCCGCCGACGGGTTGTTCGAAGCCGCGCGCAAACGGCCCTTGCCGCTATACCCGAGCAGGATCGGGATCGTCACCTCGCCCACCGGCGCCGTGATCCGCGATATCACCGAGATCCTCTCGCGGCGCTTTCCAGGTCTGCATCTGCGCGTGTATCCGGCCTTGGTGCAGGGCGACGGATCGGTGGACGCGGTGGTAAGGGCGCTCGAATACTTTGGCCAGTCGAGGTGGGCCGACGTTGTGATCCTGGCGCGAGGCGGAGGCTCGCTTGAGGATCTGTGGACTTTCAACGAAGAGGCGGTGGCCAGAGCCATCGCGGCCAGCCCGATCCCGGTGATCTCGGCCATCGGGCATGAAACCGATTATACGATCGCCGATTTTGTGGCGGACCTGCGCGCCCCGACGCCCTCCGCCGCGGCCGAGTTGGTGATCTGCACGCGCGACCAGCTCTTCGATCAACTCGCTGCCACCGAGCACCGGCTGGCGCAATTGGCGCGGTATTGTTTAGCCATGGCTGCTCGCCGGCTGCATCAGCAGGGCATCGAGCGCGCCGCGGCGATCTTGCACCGCGGCATCGGACGAGCCGCCCAACGTATCGACGAACTGGAGTATCGCTTGCGGAGCCGTATGAGCGCCCGGCTGTCTATCGATCGGAAGCGGCACGAAGCAGTGGCCGCGCGGCTCCGCAACCTGGATCTGCGCTTGCGTTTCGCCGAAGCTCGGCGCCGCAGGGAGGCGTCGGAAACGGCCCTCGCGCAACTGATCCGGCTTCGCCTTACGCGCGCTCGCGGGCTGCTGGATCCGGCACTGGCTCACTTGACGCAGTTGAGCCCGCTCAAAATCCTGGAACGCGGTTACGCGATCGTGACCAACCGCGACGGCCACATCGTCAAGGAACCCGCGCAGGCTCCGGTCGGTTCATCTGTTCGAGTGCAGCTGGCCAAGGGCGGAATCGCGGCCGAAGTCGTGGAGCCGCAAGCGCCGGGGCGTTCGTCATCCTAGATAATTGAACAGCGAGGTATTCGGTATTTGGGCGCGGGATTGGAGCGCGGCCTGGTACTGGGTTTGGGCCTCGGTGAGGTTGGTGGCAGCCTCGGCCGCATTGGCATCCTGAATTCCACTGAGTTGAGTTTGAAGCTGCGTCGTATAGTTCTGCGCGAAAGTGACCCCGCTCTGCACCCGATCTTGCGTGGTTCCATAGAAGGCCAACTGCTGATTGAGGTACGTATCGGAGCTCTGGACATCGGCCAATGCTGAATTGATGCTCGTGTCGTCATTGTTCTGCAGGCCTTGCATGAGGCTGGTGATTGACGTGAACACGCTTTGGGTCGCGTCGGAACTATCGAAGATCTGCTGGGCGGTCAAGCCGACCGAAAAAGTGGAGCCATCCGCGCCTTGGATTTGGCGGGTGGAAGCGGTGCCCTGGTAGGAGCTAATCGGGTTGGCTTGCGTCAGGTCGATGCTATACGGCGCTTGCTGATCATCGTCGCCGGAGAAGATGTAGCGGCCTGCTACTTGCGTGTTGGCTACCGCCACCAGTTGTTGGAGCACGGAACCGAGCGATTCCGCCAGGTCTTGACGGGTATTGGCATCCACCGTGTCGCTGGCGCCCTGGGCGCCTAGCGTCTCAGCCTGTTCCACCAGCGTCACCGCGGATTGGAGCACGCTCTCCCCAGTGTTGACCTCCGTCTGAACCTGGTTGAGATTGGAGGTGATTTGGTCAGCCTGGTCCAGATTGGAGCGCGTTTGCCAGAGATCCGCGATCTGGTCGGGCGCGTCGGAATCATTGTTGATCGCGAGGCCCGTGGTAAGTTGCGCCTGGGCGGTGTCCATCTTCTGCTGGATCTGGACGAGGCCGGCCAGGAAACTTTGTGCCGCGGGATCTAGAGAGCTTATCATGTGGTTACTACTCCCACCATATTCATTAAGGTGTCCGTCAGATCATTCACGGTGCTAATCATCTTGGAGATGGCCTCGTAGGATTTCTGATACTCCATCAGATTTTCGGCTTCATCGTCAAGATCGACCCCGGACACCTGCTGACGCAGTGACTGGGCCTGGTTGAGCAGGGATTCCTGCGTGGACTGCGAGCTGGTCGC
>JBEKHQ010000326.1:0-4737 GCA_050012195.1 Bryobacteraceae bacterium
GCCCGTGCTCAGCTCGTGGAACCCGGTTATCACCTCGCGCTCTACCAGCCGTATGTACTGGCGGCCGTGGCAAAGCGCGATCTCGTCCTCAATGGCCACGCGTGGATCGAGAGCCGACAGCGCCAAATCGGCCACCGCGCCGAGTGCGGCGTCGAATCGTTCCGGGCGCTCGGGGTGATCGGCACCCGTGAGGTGTTCCCTGCAATTGGGGTCGGCGGAAAGTCCGGTCATTACCTCCCGAATTCTAGCAGGGAGAAGCTGTTCGGAACGGCGGTGGGCCGTGCGCGACCTCCGCCGGCCGGGGCCGCGGGTGCTGCAGCCAAGTCGGCAACCGCCAGGAAAACGTGGTGCGTCAGGGTGTCCAGCGCCATCGTGCGCGCTCCGCGCTGCGTCTTGACGTCTTCCACCACCGTGAATTTGTCCGGCGAATCTTCGTGGATCACGCTGAGCGCGCCGTCGCCCGCGCCGCAGGAATTAAGTAGGAAGCCGGTTCCCGGATCGAACGCCGTCGCGTCGATTCCACGTCCGATGGGCGGCGTGGCGACAACTTTCCCGCTGTCGGCGTCGATGATCGCGACCATCTGATTCCCGCACCCGGAGAAAATCCGCCGGTTCTTGGCGTCGATGGCCATGCCGGACGGGTCTTCGCAGGGCGCGATCGGCCACTTATGCTCGACGGTGAGTTTCTTCGAGTCGATGTCGAACACCGCGCCTTTGTCCTCGATATTGACGTAAACATGGCCGCGCCCGTCGGCGGCGGCAAACTCCGGCTTGCCCTCCAGTGTCACCGTGCCGGCCACCGTACCCTTCTCGGCGTCAATCGCCGTCGCATTCGAGCTGCGGCCGTTGAAGGCGAACACGCGCTTCGACGCGGGATCGTAAATGATCGCGTCCGGATTCGTTCCCGCCGGAACATCCTCGCCAATTTTGTTCAAGGTCTTGAGATCGAAAATCGTGACGCCGCCCGTCTGTCCATTGCTGATGAACCCTCGCCCGAACTCGGGTGCCAGCGCAATTCCGTGCACTCCATGCAGGCCGCTGATCTTCCCGACCACTTCGCCTTTCTTGGAGTCCACCACATCCACTTCCGCGCCATGCGAGACGTAGACGCGCCCGCCCGCCGCGTCCGCGATCAGATAATCCCAGCCGCCTTCACCGCCGATGGAAATTTTCTTGACTTGGCGATAGCCGCTTTGCGCAAACGCCGCGGTCAAAATGAAGAGCGCCAGGAATGTTCGACCCATGCCGCCATTCTAGCGGATGGACGCGATGGGCTGGGGCGCCGCAGGCTGGCCGGAAGTCTGGAGCTCGAACGCGACGGGGCCGGGACCCCCGCGCATCCCTTGAATCGAGATGCGCCATAAGCCGGGTTCCGGCAGCGGCAAGTGAAACTGCTGCGGATTCGTGTTCGATCCCGAGTAGCCCTCCGTGTCCCCATACCAGCCGTAATGGCGTCCGCTGGGGCTCATCAGATGCAGATCCAAACCGTTGTTCGCGCCGGCCCAGGACAGGATCACTTCCAACGTTTTCGATCCTCTTGGAACCGTCACCAGTTCGCTCCACCATTGCTCGACGGAGACTTCGCCGGAAAGCTGACGGCCGCTGGAAGTTCGCGCGATCGCGCCCGGATGCCGTTCGCCGCAATCGCACAACGGCGATGCGTTGCTGGAAACCACCGTGCGATTGAAGCTGCCATGCACGGCATCCGGCAGATCCTCGAACTGAAACGGAATGCTATTCGAGGAAATGGGCGGCTCGCGCGTTACGCTGACATGGATGTGGTAGCCGCCGCCCTCACCCAACGTATAACCGCTGTTGCCGGCGATCGCCAGCGCCTGCCCTTGTTCCACTCGCTGCCCGTTCGACACCACGAAAGTTCCGCGGGCCAGGTGCGCGTAATGGCTGTATTCGCCGTTGCCGTGATCGATCGTAATGTAGTTCCCGAAAGAATGATGACGATGGTCTTGCACCAAGCCGAGATCGTGCGTGTACGCGATGCCCGCTTTCATCGCCACCACGCATCGGTCCGAACGAGGCGCGATGTCGTAGGCGTGAACGCTGTTGCCCCAATGCGAGAAAGTGCCGTGCGGCCCCTGCGTAATCACCCACGGCTGTCCGGCCGGAATGGGAAGCTTGTAGCCGCCCGTGTCGATCACAAAAGGCATGGGCCGGCTCATCTTCTGATCCGGATTCTCGACGATCACCAGGTACTCGTTCGCCGGCAAGCCGCCGTAATGCACCACCAATTGCGTCGGACTTACGGTCCGCGGCTGGAGGCTGGCCAGGTATGTCCAACCGCCGGCCTGTTTATATTGGGCGATGAAGACCAGGGGATTCGGTTGAAAGTTCCTTCCCAGCACCGTGAAATCGATCTCTTGCGCTTTCACTCCGCTCCAGGTAACGCTGGTCACCACCGGCCCGCCCGTGTCCGGGTCCGCGGCGATCGTAAACTCGCGCGAAAATAGCGGCCGTCCGTTGGCGGTGACGCGCGCTGTCCAGGCGCCCGGTTGCGACGCTGGAGCGTAGCCCGCGATCGGAAGCTGGCTGGTGAAGCATAGCTCGGCGGCCGCCGGCAGCTCCGGGTAGTCCGCGGCCGTGGAGACGGCGCCCGACGGGTCTAACCATTCCAAGCGCAATTGATCGCCCGCCCGAACCTGACGGGCGACAAACCACAGGAACGCCTGACGCGCCGTGGGCTGGAACACGGAAACGGATTTCGGCGGCGCGCAGGATTCCTCGCTCACCGACGCCGCGATGCGGCTGTCGCGGACGGTTATCGCGTGCGCGGAAGGGATCGCAACGGCGATCCAAAACAGGCTGGAGAAACGAAAGCGCCCCACATCATTTCTTCGACCGTTTTCGGGGCGAACTTGAGGGCTGGATGCTACTGCCGTATGGCCCAGTCCAGCTTGTAGTAAAAGGCCCGCTCCATCAGTGTTACGTGCGCCTTGTAACCGTCTGGATCAATGAAAGGATTCACTCCGTCGGCGAGCTTAGGATATTTTTCCTTGAGACCGTAGAACACGCCGTGCGACGCCAGGAAAACATCGCAAGGCAGTGACTTCAACGCTCGGAAACAGCGCTGATAATCGGCCACGATGTCGGGATAATTGGCGTTGTTCACCAACGTGCGCGCGTCGTTGACGCCGGCGCTGCCCACTATCACAACGTTATAGGACTTGCCGTGATCCTGCGCCTGCATGGTCCAAGTGGTGCACCCCTTGGTGTGCCCCGGCGTTAGGACCGCCACCAGAGTGTTGCCGCCCAACCGAACCTCGTCGCGATCGTGCAGAACGCGGCTCACCTTCACCGCTGGAAATCCGCCGCGGCCCGCGCCGCCCGTCTCGATCACATTCGCATCGGCATCCATCACCATCACCTGGGCGCCGGTCAGCTCTTTCATTTTGGCCGTGCCCGCGCAGTGATCGCCGTGCGCGTGGCTGATCAGAATGATCTTGATGTCTTGAAACTTGAAGCCGAGCTGCTCGACGCTCTTCTGGATGAGCGGCACCGAGTCCTCAAAATCGGGATTGATCAATATGTGGCCTTGATCGGACGTGATCAGGAACGACGCATAGTCCGCGGTGCCGACGTAGTAGACATTTCCGATGATCCGGTGAGGCGGAAATGCGCTGTTGTTCGCCTCTCTCGTGCGCGGCGGCGCGATTTCCCACGGCGTCAGCATGGGCGCCAATGTCTCATGCGGTATCGCAACGCCCGGCGCCTGGGCTGGGAGATGGAAGGGCGAGCAGACGGCCATTGCCAGCAACGGGAGCGCTACGCGACGGGGCATACAGGCAATCTTAGCTCGAAACAAGCGCGCGGTTGGTCATCAATACCAACAGCGACAGCAGCACGATCAATCCGACGAACTGCATCAACACGCCGTTGTCGTCTTCCTCCGGATAATCCCGGCTGAATAATCGATAAATCGCGCCGCCGGAAATTAAGAGCAACATGGTCTCCTGCGTCAACACCCACATTGCCAGCGCCACGCCCAACACCATGCCGCGCTGCTTGCGAGTGAGCGCGCGGAATCCGCGGCCGCCGTCGAGCTGCCAGATGGGAAGCAGATTAAACAGATTAAGCCAGGCGCTGGTATGCGCGATCGCGTACCAGATGGGCAAACCAGTGGCGATCCCGCTCAGCCAGGCGACAACGGTGGCGCCGAGTCCCCAGATCGGTCCGGCCAGCCCGACACGAGCGTCCTGCGCCACGTTCGCCGGATATTGCTTCAACCGAACCAGCGCGCCCACGAACGGAATAAACATCGGCGAGCTGGCCGCGATGCCGTATTTGCGCAGCGCAATGACGTGGCCCATTTCGTGAATGTAGATGGACAACACGAAGCCCAGCGCGAATTTCCAACCGAACATCGACCAGTACACCGCGAAGAACGCCAGCATGCTGAGGAACGTGCTGATTTTCGTAAGCCCCAGCAGCACCAGTTTCCCCTTGGTGAGAACGATCAGCGCCACCGTCTTGAACTTCCACAGCAGCACTCCCACTGGTCCAAGCTTGGCCATCCGCTTGGCCCAGACGCTCTTGTCGGAAAGCTGGAGATCGATGTTCTCGATGCGAGTCTTGGTGGAGCGATACTCGGCGGAATCCGGAGGCAGCAGCGTGATCGCCTTGGCCCAGGCGTTGCGCGCGCCATGCCAGTCGCCCGCTTGGCCTGCCAGCTTGGCGTGTTGCGCGAGCGCTTCAAACTCCTGCGCATGCGTGAGCCGCCCGCAC
>JBEKHQ010000327.1:0-4734 GCA_050012195.1 Bryobacteraceae bacterium
CCGACGTTGCGGGGGTTATTGTAGTGGTCGATTACTTTGTCGGAATAAGCCATGTTGATGTCCTCTCTCTTTTTAATGCGCTGCCCACTGGACCTTCGATAAATCGATTCCCTCTTTCGCCATCTCATAGAGCGGCGACAGTTCGCGAAGTTTCTTCACCACGTCGATGACCTTGGACGCCACGTAGTCCACTTCCTCTTCAGTATTGAATCGCCCCAGCCCGAATCGAATGGAGGAGTGCGCCAGATCGTCGCCGGCGCCCAGAGCCTTCAAAACGTAGCTCGGTTCCAGCGTGGCCGAAGTACAGGCCGAGCCGCTCGAAACCGCGATATCGTTGATGCCCATCAGCAGGGATTCGCCCTCGACATAGGCGAAGCTGATGTTCAAATTGTTCGGTAGCCGATGTTCCCCAAGATGGTTTACATCTAAAGCCCCGTTGATGTAGGTCTCATCCAGCTCCGATTGCAGCTTGTCGCGCAGTTTGTCACGCAAAAACGCCATCCGCTTGGATTCTTCCGGCATCTCGGCCTGGCAAAGAGCGCAGGCTTCGCCCAGCCCAACGATGCCCGGAACGTTCAGCGTACCCGACCGCATGCCACGCTCGTGGCCGCCGCCATCCATCTGCGCGGTGATCTGCACGCGCGGGCTCTTGCGGCGAACATACAGCGCGCCGACACCCTTGGGACCATACATCTTGTGCCCGCTGAGCGACATCAAGTCGACATTGTCCTTGATCACATTCACCGGCACTTTGCCCACCGCCTGCGTCGCATCGGTGTGCAGCAGCACGCCTTTCGATTTGGCGATCTTGCCCAGCTCCGCGATCGGCTGGATGACGCCGATTTCGTTGTTGGCGTACATGAGGCTGATCAGGATGGTCTTGTCCGTGATGGCCGCCTGCAACTGCTCCAGATCCACCAATCCGTTGGTCTGCACCGGCAGATACGTCACGCGCACGCCGTGCTTTTCCAGGCGCTTGCAGGTATCGAGGATCGCCTTGTGCTCGGTGGCCGCCGTGATGATGTGGTTGCCCTTCTCGGCGTACATCTCGGCCACGCCCTTCAGGGCAAGATTGTTCGATTCCGTGGCCCCGCCGGTGAACACGATCTCCTTGGCCGTGGCGCCGATCAAGCTCGCGATCTGCTTGCGGGATTTCTCCACCGCTTCCTCGGCTTCCCATCCGAAGCTGTGATTGCGGCTGGCGGCGTTACCGAAGGTCTCAAGGAAATACGGTTTCATCGCCTCGAACACGCGAGGGTCCATCGGGGTGGTCGCGTGATAGTCCATGTAGATTGGAAGTTTCATTTCTAGTCCCTCATCACATCGGATTCTGCGCCGGCGGGATCGAAAGATCGTAC
This sequence comes from Bryobacteraceae bacterium, assembly GCA_050012195.1. Taxonomy (GTDB): domain Bacteria; phylum Acidobacteriota; class Terriglobia; order Bryobacterales; family Bryobacteraceae; genus Palsa-89. Next base: position 1,359 of record JBEKHQ010000327.1, read on the forward strand.
AAGCGCTGCGACGACTTGGTCACGTCGTGCTCCGGCTTGGATTCTGTTCCCTTGCTATCGACCTTCGACGAATCCGCGGACATATCTGAGATGCTGATGCTCGCCAAAAGCCGCAGGATTCCTTCGTGAACCTTCTGCAGCGGATCGCGCACGATGCACTTGTCGGTGTGCGCGCAATAGCCGTGCTCAGTGAAGCAAGCGGTCAGAAAAATCGGCCCGTCTATGGTACGGATCACTTCATACGCAGTGATCTCATGCGGGTCGCGAGCCAGTTTGTAGCCGCCGTTGGTGCCGTGTTCCGATTGCAGGAACCCGCTCTTCACCAGTTTCTGCAGGATCTTCGAAAGCAGCGCGGCCGGAATACCATAGGCCTCGGCGATCTCCTTGGCGCTTGAGCTGGCGGGCGCACTCACCGCCAAATGCTTCAAGGCGATGAGCCCGTAGTCGGCTTTCTTAGTGAGCTTGAGCATTCAGGTATCCGGATCTGGGACCGGAACAGTCCTACATCATTATCACTAATCCGAAGACAACCGTCAAGTGGAATTGTTTCAACCAGATAGATACTTGCGACCAAAAGTGTCGCATATTGTGTAAGTTGGAAACCATTGGGGCGGCGAGAACGCGGGCCGAGGTGCGCCAGGCTCGCTTGCTTGGCCGTCTCTGAGATCATGGTAATGTGCCGCGTAGGTATAACAGCGTTCCTGCTCTAATTGCATTGGTCGCCGCCCCAGCTCTGTGGGCGCAAATACCCGTATCGGTGTTGGTTCCGCATACTTCCTTGCACGACCACTACTTGTTTAACCGTTCCTACAGCTACGACGGGCAGGATTACTCTGGATTGCCGTGGCGGTTTTATTACGCCAATGCAGGTTCCAGCCCTGCGCCCACAACGCTCAGGACGCGCTGCGCACTGCAGCAGGTGGATGGAACACCGTACGGCCATGCGGACTTCGGGTGGTTTCGATTTCCCGTACCGGGCGGGGACGGCGACTGGCCGCGAGCCAACGGCGCCGAACCATTGGCCGCCACCGGAGAGTACCTTGAAACAGCGCAATTCGGTCCTATGGACAACACCAATCCAGCCGGCTTTGTCTTCACCGGGGAGTTTGCCGGTGAGACCAAGGCTTCGTTGCCGCCGGCGCAGGGCCCCGCGCATTTTTTCGTCGAAGCCGTGTACTTCACGGATCTGGAATGCAGCCACGGCGGGACTGAGTACGGGTGGTATCGCATGGTTTCCAACTCAGTTTTCGGTAACGCACCACCGAATTCTTTTGTATTTTATTACTCCGATTTTACCAATTGCAATCTTGATTACGGGTGTTGGGACACAAATGGCCACCAGGTGAAATCGTCAACGGTGACCGCCACCATCACCGGCGCGGCTCCCAACGAAGCGGGATCGTATCAATACAAATTCCAAGCGATCAGAAGCGGCCAGGATTTTAAGCTTAGCCTGCTCGATCCGAGCACGGATATTCCGGTAACCTGCCAGTGGTCTCTTTCGACAGGCGGCGGGTCCGGCGGAACTTGCGCGTTCTCCGTACCGATTGAGAGCTGGTATCCTTCGGCCAGTCAAATCGACGGCGGATACATCGTAGTTGCCACGCAGTCCAGCCGTCTGTATCCTGCCATGACGGGCGCTCCATATCCAGAGTGGTACGACTATGCTTTGGGTGGCTTGGGCGCTGCACCGCCGACGAATGTCGTGCCAACAACTGAGCCCAACGGGACACAGTCTTGCATATTTAACGGAGCGGGCTATGCTTGCCTGGACGCGGTGAGCCTGCAAGTGTTGTACGAGTAGGAGCTAGCGATTCGCCTGAGCGAGAAGATTTCCGATAATGCGCTTCGTTTCTGAGGACGAAAGCCTTTGGCCGAGCCAACTCAAGAACGCCTCTTCGTTTTCTATGTCAAACGCGAGCGGCTCCCTGGGGCGGACCGGATATGGGTTGACCCCATGAATAATCTGAAACAGTTCGTATGAATAGTTGTCGAGCGCTGGCACTACGAATTTAAACGAGTGATAAAACTTGTTTTCCGATATCCAGGTCTCGACCTTGCCTTCGATAACGTGATTCGTCTTAGCGCCCAGCAAGGATGCCTGCTCCCGGAGGATGGAGACAGGCATCCGAACCGTGCTTGGCGCTATTTCTCCCCAAAGATCCGCGTGCGCAGCCACTATCAATTCTCAGAAATCAAGTTCAAAGACGATCGGAAGATGATCCGAATAAAGTGTACCATCGGGACGGCCATCCGAGCGCACAAGAGCCGGCGGTATCGCTTTTGAAGTCTCCAAAGTGTCCCCACATCGGGTTGTAGAACAGCCTGTACTCTCTGCCTTGTACGGTCCTTGTCGCGCGCTCGGCGATTTTTCGCGACGCGACTGCACCCAGTCCCACGGTCGACACGAGACCTGGCTCGAACGGATTCATGTTCATGTCGCCGACGAGCACGGTCCGCTGATGGCCTGCACGGTCCTCTTCCTGTGCAATGCGCCTGGCCAATTCTACGCACTCGAAGGATTGGCTCTCATTTGACCAATAAAGTTTACTCGGAAGATGTACGGCAGTTAGCAATATCTCAGGCCGCGCTGGCAACCCGAGGCGGCCAATGGAAGCGTGATCGCTCTCAAAGACCGGCCGGAGAAACTCCCGACTGAAGCGAGTGAGAATGGTGACGCCTTTGCTGACGCCCGTACTGAGGTGAAAACCGCGGCCTGCCGCGCTATTGAGCGTCGCAAGCAAACTTCGCAGAGCTATCGCGGACTCCGCCAGCACCACGACCTCCGCTTTGTGGGTCGCCGCTAACTCGGCAACCACATCGGCAACAGACTTCCGGTCGATATTCCAAAAAAAGAACTTCGTTGTTGGCAAGTGGGAACGGTTTCGAGTATAACAGCACGAAATACGAGCGCGACTTCAAACCACCAGCACCTGGTGATCCGGACAGTCCAACTGCACGTGCTCATAGAGCGTGTCCATCAAATCGCGCACGCCGTGTCGGGCAAGAAATGGCAGGATCGAGTAATAACGCTCCTGCAGGTGCTTGTCCGGGAAGATCAGCCCGGACATGTAGCCGGCGTCTGCGCCCGCACGCTGGTTGCGCTTGAGCGTCTCATGGGCGGTCTTGCGTTCGATTTTCGAAAGCTGGTAAAGGATTTTGGCCGAGCTCTTACTCACGGCCGCAGCCAGCGTGGCATCGAACCCGGTTAGATCGTCGCGCAACTTCTCCACAGACTGCGAAACCGTGCGGCGCACCTGGCCGAACTCCTCGGTCAACGCGGGCGGCACAAGCTTGCGCGCTATCGCCTCGCGCACGCCGTCATCGCCATGGAAGCACGCCGCAACCGTCAGCTCATAGCGCTCCATCAGCTTGG
>JBEKHQ010000328.1:0-4733 GCA_050012195.1 Bryobacteraceae bacterium
TCTTTCCGCGACATTGGGGGTGTGATATGCTTCCAGATACTTCAATCCATGGAGGCTATTGCGATGAAGAACGTGTTTCTGGGTCTCGCCTTTTCCGCGCTGGTTGGCTTACCCGTTCTGGCCGCGCTCAAAGTGTCCGATAAGGCGCCCGATTTCTCGGCTGCGGCTTCGTCAGCCGGAAAGGAGTTTCGCTTTTCACTGGCGGAGGCACTGGAGAAAGGACCGGTCGTCGTCTATTTTTATCCCTCCGCCTATACCAAGGGCTGCGACCTTGAAGCTCATACATTCGCGCAGGAGAAAGAAAAATTCGACGCGGCTGGAGCCACCATCATTGGTGTATCGGCCGACAGCATCGCGCGACTCAATCTCTTCTCGGCAGATCCCGACTATTGCGCGGGAAAGTTTCCGGTGGCCTCCGATCCCGATCACAAGATCGCCGCCTCCTACAATCTGACGGTGGCCGGCCCAAGAGCTGGCATGAAGGATGTGCGCGGCGCCGACATCGATCATGCGTTTATCGAGCGTGTGACTTTCGTCATCGGCAAAGATCACACGATCGTCGCCACGCTTTCATCCGCGGCCGACAAACTTTCGCCCGATCAGCATGTCCAAAAGGCGTTGGAGATCGTGCAGAAGCTCGTCTCCAAATAAGGACGGCCACCCTGGCGCAATCAAGGAGTGGCGGGACAATAGCCCACCCAATCGCCCACGATGCCACGCCGGCTAACGTGAGGGCGGATTGAGTGCGTCCGCGGCGCTATCGGGCGCTGCAGCGGCCTCGCGGCTTTTCTTCGCATAGTCGCCGCGGCTGAAGTATTTCTCCAACCAGCAATAGAGAGCCACAAAAAGATAGCGGCTGCCCATCTCTCTGATCTTCAATTTGGAGATGCCGGAGCGGCGGTTTCGCCACGTGATGGGCACCACGGTCCAGGAGTATCCGCGGACGATGATCTTCAGCGGAAGCTCCACCGTGAGATTGAAGTGCGGCGACAGGAAGGGGCGGCAGCCATCCAGTGCGCGCCGGCGGTACGCTTTGAACGCGTTGGTGAAATCGTTCAGAGGGACGCGGAACAGAAGCCGGAGAAAGAGATTGGCGATCCGGTTGACGACCAGTTTGTGCGCGGGATAATCGATCACGCCGCCGCCGCGAGTGAAGCGCGATCCGAAGACCGCATCCCAGCCCTGCCCCAGCAGTTCCCAGTAGCGCACCACGTCGCGGCAATCGTCGGACTCATCCGCCATCATGATCACGACGGCGTCGCCGCGGCTGTGGTCGATGCCGCGGACAATCGCGCGGCCGAAACCGCGTTCGCCGGTGTTTTGTACAGGGCGCAGAGTGGGCACACGGGAAACGAGGGCGCGCAGGACGGTCCAGGTGGAGTCGGTGCTGCCGTCATCCACGGCGACGATTTCGTGTTCGATGTTGTGCAGCCGCAGCTCGACGTACAGATGTTCGACGGTGGAGGGCGCCGCGCCTTCCTCGTCGCGCATCGGGATCACGACCGAGAGCAGACGGAGTGGCTCTGCCGCCGAGAGGTCCGCAGGATCGCTCATACGCCGCTTGTCTCCAGCCAATCCGGATGGCGCCCGGCGTGGCCGGCAATCTCATCGAGCAGCGCATCGAGCGACGTCTGAGGCCGCCAGCCGAAATCGCGCTCCGCATCCGAGCTGTCCATGATCATCCACGGAATATCGTAAGGCCTGGGGCGTGGATCGGGCAAGGGAACATGCGGCCCGAAGCGCGCATCGCACCATGCCGTGACCTGCGCGAGCGACATGGCGTTGGCCGCGCCGCCACCGGCGACGTAAACGCGCTGCCCGCCGGCGCGCGAGGCACCGGTTTCGGCGTCCACCAGCGCGGCGAGATCGCGCGGATGAAAGGCGTCGCGCACCTGGCGGCCGGTGCCCTCGAAGCCGATGTAGCGCAGCGGGCGCCTGCGCAGGTGCGCGTTGATCCAATAGGAAAAGATGCCCTGGTCGGCGGTGCCGAACTGCCCGGCGCCGGCCAGCACGCCGCAGCGGTTCACCCACACCGGAAATCCGAAGGCCTCGCCATATTCGAGAGCTATGGCCTCGGCCGCCAGCTTGGTGCTGCCGTACAACGAAATCGGCGGCGCGGTGGAGAATGCGGCGGTAATGCCGCGCGCCGAAACGCCAGCGGGCAGCGGCGCGGAGCCATCGAGTCGGAACGCGCTGCCTTCGATCTTGAGAGGCAGCGAGCATAGCGCGGGGATGGAATAGACACGGCTTGTGCTCAACAGAATGAAGCCGGCCTTGTGACGCTTCGCGTATTCGAGCAGGTTGACCAGGCTCGCCAGATTGTGTTCGAAGAGTTGCCGGCTGCTCAATGCGCCTTGCACGCCCGCCAGCACGCTCGGCGAGGCAGCGGCGTCGATTACCCAATCGGCGGCGGGCACGTTTTCAAGATCGCTGGCCGCGCGAATGTCGGCGTGGATGAACTCGATACCCAGTCTGCGCAGGCGCGCGCGATTCGTCTCCGAGCCGGGTCGCATCAGGTTATCGAGGCCCAGGATCGTCAGGCCCTGCCGCCGCTCAAGCAACGATTCCGCCACCGAGCTGCCCACAAATCCGCAGGCGCCGGTGATGAGAATCCTCATCCGCCCGCCTTTTCCCGCTCGCGCCGTTCCATCCAGCTTTGCGCGATCTCGCGGAAAATGTCGTCGAGGTCCTTGGCGATGCGCCAAGCCGGGTAGTGCGATTTCATCTTCCGCAGATCGCTGTAATAGCAGATGTGGTCGCCGATGCGATTCTCTTCGATGTAGCGCCAGTTCATCGGGATCCCCGTCGCACGTTCCGCCTTCGCAAAAGCTTCCAGAATCGAACAGGAGTTGGACTTGCCGCCGCCCAGGTTGTAGACCTCCGCCACGCGCGGCGCCTTCCAGAATTCGAACATGAAGCGCGCCACGTCTTCCGAATGGATATTGTCGCGCACCTGTTTGCCCTTGTAACCGTACACCTTGTATTCGCGGTTCTGCACATTGCACTTGATCAGGTAGCTCAGAAAGCCGTGCAGCTCGACGCTGGAATGATTGGGGCCGGTGATGCAACCTCCGCGCAGGCAGCAGGTCGGCATGTTGAAATAGCGGCCGTATTCCTGCACCATCACGTCGGCGGCGACCTTGGAAGCGCCGAACAGCGAGTGCTTGCTCTGATCGATGGAAAAATCCTCGGGAATGCCGTTGGCATAGAACTGGTCGCCATAGTCCCAGCGAGTTTCCGATTCCACCAGCCGGATCGTGTTGGGCCGGTCGCCGTAAACCTTGTTGCTGGACATGTGGATGAACGGCGACTCCGGGCAGGATCTCCTGGCCGCCTCGAGCATGTGCAGGGTGCCCAGCGCGTTCACTTCGAAATCGAGAAACGGGATGGCGGCCGCGCGGTCGTGCGAAGGCTGGGCGGCCGTATGCACAATAAGGTTGGGCCGCAACTCGTCCATCAGCGCGAAGAGAGCGTGGCGATCGCGAATGTCAGTCGCTTCGTGGCGATAGCCGGGAATCTCGCGGCGGAGGCGCTCCAGCACCCAGCCTGTGTCGCCTTCGGGCCCGAAGAAGACCGCGCGATGGTTGCTGTCAATTCCGGCGACGCGGAATCCTTGGCGGGCGAAGAATACGGATACCTCCGAACCGATCAACCCGCAGGAGCCTGACACTAATACCAAGGGACTCGACATTTGGAAAGCATTGTCCGAAATTCCATTATGGAAGATCCCGGCCATGCTTAGTGTACAGTCAGCCGGCGTCGTTTGATCCTGCGCGCTCTGTTCCACGGAGCGACGCCTCGTCGGTGCGACAATTGGGACTGCGATTATGAGCGATTTTCCAGCATTCATGAAACAGCCGGCCAACCGGATTGCGAGCTCGCACCAGGCAACGCCGGGCGTCGAGGGATACGTATTCGACGGGGTCGAAGGCAGCCAGATGGCATTCTGGACATGCCGTGAAACGGCGTCGTCGGCCGAGCACGTCCACGATTATGACGAGTACATGATGGTGGTAGAGGGCTGCTACACGCTGTTCATAGATGGGCGGCGGGTGCCAGTGAACGCCGGAGAGGAGTGCGCGATACCGCGCGGCGTTCCGCACAGCGGCGAAGTCGTCGCCGGGACCAGGACAATCCACGCCTTCGGCGGACACAGGGCGGACCGGGTCGTAGCAGCCAGATGAGCCGCGGTCTACTGAAAGCCATCTTAGGCAGATCTTGACGGCCGTCGGGGAGCGACGCGTCGAAGGCGGTCGCGGAACGCGCGGGGAACGCCAAAGTTGAGCGGTTGTGGTCAACGGGAGGCTTGGCGCGCGAGGTGTCGACACGGGTCAGGCCTGCGCAGGACCTAGCCTAGCCTTGTCTAGCCGCGACGTACGGCGAACTTGCGCCAACCGGCGATTAACGCGAGAGCGCCAAAGCCCAAGGCGGCCGTCGCGGGCTCCGGAGCATCGGAAGAATACGAAATGCTGGTTATGGTAACCCCGCCACTGTAATCGGGCGATGGTGGGTCGACCACGGTAGTTGCATAACCGGACTCCAGATCACCGCGGACCTCAACATTGTACTCGTAAAGTTCGACGATCGCCCCTCCCGCCTCGAACAAAAAGCCTGTAGCGGGCGTGGGATCGGGAAGTGTGGATGGATCGGTATAGAACTCATTAGACGTTGTTCCAAAATAGGAGTCGGAGGCCGGGCCGGTTACCTGAGATCCATTAAAGACGCCCGTAACA
>JBEKHQ010000329.1:0-4728 GCA_050012195.1 Bryobacteraceae bacterium
GTCAGCAATACGGTGCAGTTGCCGCTCGAATAGCGTGGATGGCCGCGAGGTCAGCCAGTGACACGAACCGCCGCATCAAGTGCGCCGATTATCAGGGCGACCAGATTCCAGGCCACTAGAACGGCAAAGAGAATATTGATCCGCACGAGCAGTTGGCGCCGCCCCATTCGCCAGCAATAGACCCCCAGCGCGACCGCCAGCAACTTCACCGCGATCAATCCGCCCAGCGGATTTCCCGCCCACGCCACTGCCAGCCGAACCAATGGGTTTCCCTCTCTGACGCCGCTGACCATGAATGCGATCGTGGTGAGAAAGTCGAGGACTTGGAGGTAGGAGAATTGCCAGAAAGCCTGGTTCACGGATTCATTCCTCTCCCCAAGGGCAAGTTCGCCTCAGACATTCACCTTAGAGATTAGTGGGCCGATAGCTCTTAGGTAAAGGTACGCTGGGTTTAGTACCTCTCGCCTTTAGAATAGTACCAACCCGCTCCAAGAGGCGACGCGGGCGTTCATTTATATAATTTCGAACGATTCTCCGCGCTCGGGAGCGACTACTTCCAGACCGTAGCGCTGACGAATGGCAGCTGCGAAGGCAGTTTGCTGGTCCGGTTCGCCGTGCACCAGGAACACCTTCTTTAGGCCGCCGGCGATCGGTTTCATCCAAGCGAGCATTTCCTCGCGATCGGCGTGTCCGCTTAAGGCGTCAATTGTCTCCACCTGGGCTCGGAGCGGCATCAATTCTCCGAAGATGGGCACCTCGTCCAGACGCTGTTCGATCTTCCTTCCCAAAGTGTTCTCTGCCTGGTAGCCGGTGATCAAGATCGTATTGCGCGGATCTCTGATGTTGTTCTTGAGGTGATGCAAAATCCGCCCGCCTTCGCACATGCCCGAAGCGGAAACGATCATGAACGGTCCGCGAAGGTCGTTGAGAGCCTTGGATTGATTCACGTCCCGGACGTAGGTCAGTCGGCTGAACCCGAACGGATCTTCATTCTTGTCGAGGAACGCTGTGGCCTCGTCATCGAACAATTCCGGATGGCCGCGGAAAACCTCGGTTACGTTCACCGCCAGCGGACTATCGACGAATATCGGAAACGGCGGAATCGCCTGAGCATTGATCAGTTGGTGCAACAGCAACACAAGCTGCTGGGTTCTTCCGACTGCGAACGCCGGAACAATGATCTTTCCGCCGCGCCGGTAGGTGCGATTCACGATTTCGGCCAAACGTTCGGAGACCGCCGGGATGGGCTCGTGGATGCGGTCGCCGTAGGTGCTTTCGAGAATCAGATAATCGGCCGAGGGCCAGGGTTCCGGGTCGCGGATGATAGGGAGACCCGGCCTGCCTAAATCGCCGGTAAAACCGAGGCGCACTTTGCGACCGTCGGATTCCAAATCCAGCAGCATGGTGGTGGAACCCAGGATGTGGCCGGCCTCGAAGGACTGATAGAGCAGCCCCGGACCGAGTTGAGTAGGCGAGTGCATCGGCACAGGATGAAAGCAGGGGAACGTTCGCTCGGCGTCTTCTACGGTGTACAGCGGTTCCACCAGGCCATTTTCGGCAGGCGCTGTTTTGAGATTGAGCGACCTGCGTCGCAAATTGCGTTTGTTAAGGAACTCCGCATCCTTTTCCTGCAGCGACGCCGAGTCGGACAACATGGGGCGGCACAGGTCGGCCGTGGCGGGGCTGGTGTGGATCTTGCCGCGAAAGCCGTTCTTCACTAGCAGAGGAAGGTTGCCGCTGTGATCGATGTGCGCGTGCGAGAGCAGCACCGCGGCGATGTCTCCGCACGGAAATGGAAAGTTCCGGTTACGGGTCTCGGCCTCTTTGCGCCGGCCCTGAAACAAGCCGCAATCGAGCAGATAGTTGTTACCTGCCAGCGTAAGTTGATGCATGGAGCCGGTTACGGTTCTGGCCGCGCCCCAGAATGTCAGTTTCATCCCTTCCAAGAATACGGCACTAGAAGCCTGCCGGCGCGCAGTCTAAGGTGAATCCCTGATTGGTTGGGTGGGGTCTTGCTGTTAGATTCAGGTTAGATGCTGAGGAAGCTGGCGGCTATCGGTGTGATTTTATTGGCTCTGGGGCCCTCGGCGTACCTGGCATGGACACTAAGATCCATGCCGCATCTCGGTTACTATCACGATGACAGTATCTACTGGGTAACCGCTAAGAGCTTGGCGGACGGAAACGGCTACCAGATCTCCAGTTTGCCCGGCGCGCCGTATCAGACCAAGTATCCGCCGCTTTATAGCGTTCTGCTAGCCATAATCTGGAAGATTAATCCGAACTTTCCCGCGAATTTGCCGGCCGCTACGCTGCTGGCCTGGTTGCTATTCCCAGCGTATCTGGCGATGCTGTGGGTGTTTCTTCGGCAACAAGAGTTTGGTTGGCGCGAGCAATGCATGCTCGTGCTGATAGCCGGCCTGAGTCCGATGGCCGCGGTCCTTAGTTTCTCGTTGATGCCGGAATTGTTGTTTACGGCCCTGCTGCTGGCGAGCCTGGTGCTGGCCGAACGCGCCGCAGCCCGTCCGTCATCGCTTTGGATCGCCGTGCTGGCGGGGATTTGCGGAGCGCTCGCCTATCTCACAAAGTCCATTGCCGCTCCGCTGCTTCTTTCGGCGCCTTTGTGTTTCCTGCTGCGGAAGCAATTCAAGAACGCCGGGCTGTTCTTCGCCGCCATGCTGCCTGGCGTCCTGGGCTGGCAGTTCTGGGTGGCTGCGCACCTATCGCGCGCGCGCGATCTGGTGACGCTTTATTACACCAACTATCTGGGCTTCCAGTTTTACAATGTGCCCTGGCGCGATCTCCCGTTGGTGATGTGGCATAACCTGGACGGCTTCCTGATGAGCGCGGGGAAGCTGCTGATTTTTGACGTGCCCTATGGGTCGAAACATTTGGAGCGAGTGGTCGCGGTCGCGGCCATCGCCGGATCGGTTCGTTTAGCGAAACGCACGCGCCGCCTCCAATACCCACTCGCCGCGCTGGGCATGACGGGATTGCTTCTGGCTTGGCACTACACTCCCGATCAGCGATTCGTTTTCCCGTTGTACCCGCTTCTTCTCGCGGGGCTGTGGACTGAGCTTGCAAACATCTTGCGGGCTTTCCGCGTTTCCTGGAACAAACCCGCCTTCGCGGATCGCGCGGCGGCGGCCGCGGGTGCCACCTTGCTGGCGGCCTTCGCGATGTTTGTGGCGTTCAACACGGTCTTCGGGCTCTCCCGGTTCCTGCCCGATTTATTCGCCACCTACCGGGCCGATCTGCAGGGCCGGCTGCCGGCTTATGAATGGATCGCCAGCCACGTTCCGCGCCAGGCGAACCTATACGCTTACGACGATCCGCTTCTTTATCTCTACACCAGCCGTAAAGCGTGCAGTCTCCCGATCCCCTCCAAGCTCTATTACCACAGCGATGAAGCCGGTATCGACCAACTCTTGGACTCGATCCCGGATTTTGCGCGCGAACAACGGCTCGACTATGCGCTCGTGACCTCCGATGAGTTCTACCGTGATCTGCACCAGCGCGGCGCACTTCGCCTGAAGAAGGCCGTCGATTCGACTCCCGCCTTTCAGCCTATATACCAAGCGCCCGGCGCGACTGTGTACCGTTATCAGCGCGAGCGCGAGGCGCCTGATCGCACCGCCACGAACTAACGGCGGACTACAGTGGCCCGTTGCGGCGCGTCGCCCGCGCGGGCGACGGTTAGAACGGACTCGCCTCGCTCGCCTTTGCTGAATGACAGCTCAATGCCCGCGATTCCCGCCAGCGCTTGTTCGAGACCGCGCGGAGCGGCGGGCAGAACGGCGAGCGGCGCGATGGCGCGCAATTGTTGAAGCAGAGCAGCCGGGTCGCCGGTCCACGCGGAGTCCCGGCCCACCAGCGCGTGAACGGCGTCGCGGAGCGGGTCGGCGCCCATCCAGATAGCGTCCGGATCGGTGAGCGCGCCGGCAGCGGCGGATTCCGTCAAACCAAGCGCGGGAGCGGCAGCCGCGGCCCAGGCCGCGCCATCGGGAAATCGCCCGACGTTAGCTAGATCGATATCGCGAATCCGACGGAGGGCGGTGGCTACCGTTTCGGCTAGCGCGGTCACTAGAGTGGGCCGCATGGCCTCGAATTCGGACCAGATCGCCGCCTCGGGACGCTGCGCGCCGATCGGCTCCAGGTCGATGGCCAGCGTTCGATTGGAGAACGAACGCGGTAAAGTCCAGGCCTGTTCCGCTTCGTCGATGGGCGCCACCAGCAGCACCGGGCGAGCCACCTGAAAGGTCAGAGGCTGCCGCGAGTCCGGCTGGGCGATTTCGAGCGCGTCGCCGGAAGAAACGGCGGAGAGCGCTTCGGAGATTTTCGGCGGGATTCGATGCACCTGGTCGAATACCAGCATCCAGTTTTGAAGCGCCAGCTGAACGATTTCGCGATCGGATTCGGGAAGGCGGCGGACAGGCGCCGACGATGGATCGATCATCGCATGCAACGCGCGCGCCAGGATAGATTTGCCGCTGCCGGCTGGCCCGCGGACCACCAATATTGGATAGGGTCCTGTGGGCCGCAGCGCCGTTGCGAGCCAAACAAACGCTCGGGCGCGAGCACTCTCACTCAGTAGGAACAGCCTAGCCAGCGCATCGAGTGACTGGTGGCTGGGCGTTGTGGATTCAAGCGGGCGGGGTAGCGGAAGCGTCGTGGGAGACTGGCGGAAAGAGTGTCGAAGATTATCCGTGGTGTGCCATCCCCGGGATG
>JBEKHQ010000330.1:0-4703 GCA_050012195.1 Bryobacteraceae bacterium
AGGTCGAACCGGCTCATTTGCCACAGACCGATCGAAGACACTACCAGCCCGACCATCACCAGCCATCGAGCTTCAATCTTTGAAAGCAGGAACCCGACGATGGGCATCATCACCATGATCGCCAAGCCACCCGGCGAAAGCGCCAGACCGCTCTGCATGGCCGTGTAGCCGAGCAGCGTTTGCAGAAACAGCGGCAGGGCTATCGTGCTTCCGTACAGCACAAATCCCAGGATGAACATCATCAAGGTCGAAATGGCGAAGTTCCGTTCCTTCAAGAGGTGAAAATCCACCACCGGATCTTTCCGGCGAAGCTCCCAGAAAACGACCGACACCAGCGCCACGGCGGCGATGATGGCCGCGGCGAGAATCGCGTGCGAGGAAAACCAGTCGTTGCGCTGCCCTTCGTCCAGCGTGATTTCCAGCGCGCCCAGCCCGGTGGCAAGCAGCCCCAGTCCGAAATAGTCTATCTTCAGGCCGTCCTTGATCGACTTGCGGACCAGATAGGGCGGATCGAAGATCAGCAGCGAGGTCAGCAACAACGAACAGATTCCAACCGGAACGTTGATGAGGAAGATCCAGCGCCAGGTGTAGTTGTCGGTAATCCAACCACCCAATGTCGGCCCCACCACGGGCGCGAAGACCACGCCCATACCGTACACCGCCATCGCCATGCCCTGTTTTTCGCGCGGGAACGTTTCGCGGAGAATGGCTTGCGAGACGGGCTGTAGCGCGCCGCCGCCGAGCCCTTGCAAAACGCGAAAAAAGATGAGCGCGCCCAGGCTGGGGGCGAAGCCGCACATCGCGGAGCTTAGCGTGAACAGAAGCACGCACGTCATGTAGAACCGCTTCCGGCCGAACAGCGTTGAAAACCACCCGCTGAGCGGAAGCACGATCGCGTTGGCCACAAGATAGGCCGTCAGAACCCACGTGGATTCGTCGACGCTGGAGGAAAGGCTGCCCGCGATGTGCGGAAGCGCGACGTTGGCGACGCTGGTGTCCAGCACTTCCATGAAGGTGGCCAGCATAACCGTGCCGGCAATCACCCAAGGATTGATGGCAGGCTTTTCCAGCGCGCCGAGATGGATGACTTCGGTCGCCATCGCGGTTTACTTGGTGAAGATGGTGGCCTCGACGTTCATGCCGGGACGAAGCACACGGCCGGGCAGCCGATCCAGCCGGATCTTGACCGGGATTCGCTGGACTACCTTGACGTAATTCCCCGTGGCATTTTCGGGCGGAAGCAGGCTCATCCGGGTGCCGGTGGCGCCGGCGATCGAATCCACGTAACCGGGGTAACTCTTGTCGGTGAGGTCGGCCTTGATCTCCGCGCGCTGACCGGGCCGAACGTTGGCGAGCTGTGTCTCTTTGAAATTGGCCGTCACCCAGATATCCTGGAGCGGTACGAGCATCATCAGCCCCTGGCCGGGTTGGATGATCTGTCCCACTTCCACCGACTTCCTGGTCACAGCGCCGTCGAGTGGCGCCACTACGATAGCGTAGCTGAGATTCAATTTCGCGGTTTCGAGATCGGCCCGGGCCTGGGCGATCCTCGCTTGGGCGGAACCCACATCGGCCACCCGAACATTCACCTGCTGCTGGTTCGCTTGCGCCTCCTGGACAGCCGCCCGCGCCTGCGCGACGCGGGCCTGGAAGTTCAGCACGGCCGCTTTCTTGGTTTCGGCGTCCTGGGTGACGGCGGCGAGTTTGTCTTTAGCCGCCTGCAATTCGCTTTCAGCCACGCTGGCGGCCGCGACGTAGGAGTCATATTGAATTTTCGAGATCTCGGCTTTGTCCACCAACGGTTTCATTCGCGCGAGATCGGCTTGCGCACGGGCATGAGTGGCTTGCGCCGTATTCACGTTGGCGCGCGCCACCGCGATATCGCTGGTTGAGGCGCGTTGGTAGTCGAGCTTGGCCTGGTCGAATTGCGCTTGCGCGCCGCTCAACTGCGCTTCCGCGCTGGATGTTCCGCTGGCTGTGGTATCGCGAGTGAGCGGAACGTTAACACCGGCCGCCCTCGCCTGGCTCTCGGCTACCGCCAGCGCCGCCTCTTCCTGATCGACTTTCGCCTGATAATCCCGGGGATCGATGCGGACCAGCACTTGTCCCTTCTTCACTTCCTGGTTGTCGTCCACCAGGACTTCGATAACGTTACCGGATATTTTCGCCGAAACCGGATCGATGTGACCGTCCACCTGCGCGTCGTCGGTGGAAACGCGATTCAACGAGTGCACCCACAAGAACACGCCGGTCGCCGCCAGGATTGCCAGCGCGCCGAGGATCAGAAGCGTTCGGCCATGTTGCTTGGGCTTCGGCGGCGCCTTCAGCACCGCTTCGCTGGTGCGGCGCTCACGAGAGGCGGCCTTCACGTCCGGATCAATTTCGTATTCGAAAGTTTCCCGATCCATCGCTTTGTCCTCACTTGGCATAGAGAGATTCCATTTGGCCGGTGGCATGCGCCAGGTCCGCGCGAGCCTGGTTGTAGCGGTACAGCGCCGCGATCTGGTTGTCGTTGGCGCGGGCGAACTCGTCCTGCGCGGTCACAACCTCGATGTTGTTCGCCACGCCGGCTTGAAACCGGTCGCGCGCCTCGACCACCTCTTCCCGGGCCAGGTCGACTCCTTGATTCGCCACTTCCACTTCGCTCTTGGCCGCTTCCAGTTGCGCGATGGCGGTCTTGACCTCCAGCGCGATCTGGTTCCGAAGGTCGGTCCGCTGCTGCTCGAATTTCTTAAGCTCGATGTCCTGGACGGCCGTCTGGGCTTTGATTCGCCCGCCGGTAAATAACGGCACGTCGAAATCGGCCTCGAAATTGTAAGCGGGTATCGTAGCGGTGGGCGCAAGACCTTGCTGAGTCCATTGACCGCTCAAACTGAGCTTCGGTAAACGCGCATCCTCAGCCTCTTTTTTCTGGATCTCAGCCACGCGAATCTGCGAATTCAGGGCCTTGGCTTCGGGCCGCTCTTGGACGGCCCGCTCGATGCTTTCGTCCGCTGTGTATTCCGCCATATGGAAGAATTCCGATTCGTCGGCTAGTTCAACATTCTGATGCGGGTCCACGTTCAGCAAGCGCGCCAATCCGAACAGTGACGTCTTGAGCTGCGTCTCGGAATCGATCAGCCGCTGGCGCTCATTCTGGTATTGGACGTTGGAACGCAACGTGTCAATGCCGGTTCCCACGCCGTTTTTCTGGAGATCGCTGGCCTGGTCGAACAATGCTCTGGCAAGATCCACTCTGGATTGCGCGGCTCGCACGTCGGCCGCCGCGCGCAAGCTTCCCAGGTACTGCGACACCACCAACTGCACGTTCTCTTCGCGAACCGTCAGATCCTCCGCGCGCGTTCCTTTGACATTTTCCCGGGATGCTTGCCAGCGCCTCCAGAGGGTTAAGTCAAAGATCGGCACCGAACCGGACGGGCCGCCTTGAATCACATAGTAAGGCCCGATGTGCTCCGAAAAACCGGGGATGCGAGATCCGAAGAGCGCCTCCAGGTTCGCGCGATGAACCGATTCCGATGCGTTGAGGTTTACTTGCGGCAACAAACCCGAGCGCGCTATGATCTGGTTCTCCCGACTCTCGGCGATGTTCAGGTTCGCGATTTGAACTTTGGGATTCTGCCGCAGAGCCATTTGAACCGCTTCCGCCAGCGTGAGTTTCAACGCGGGCGGATCGGCCGCTCCTCTCGCGATGCCCGCCAGAAGCAGGATCAATATCGATTGCGTCAGGATGCCGCGCCAAGGTCCTGTCGATTTTCCAGTAATCTCATCCACAATTGAATCGGTCATGGGACCCGCGCTGCGGAAAGAAGCGCCTTCCTTGAAAAGCTTACAGAGGACGCGCTTGCCTTCTTCATCGATGAACAAGACCTCGCTAAGATCCACGAAAAGCGCTTTTCCGCCTCGGATGGACGATGCCTTTTTCCAGGATTGCTCTAATTCCCTGGCCCAAGCGCCGATCAGCTTTCCTTCCACCACGAAAGTGAGCTTCTCCGGCCCATCATGTTGAGTAATCTTCAACATTCGGAATCTCCATGTCTGCAACACCTCGATGGCCGATGTTTCTAAGTTTAATTTTCAATAAGTTAAAAGACGGCTTGGCAACGTCAGTGCCGATATTTAGGCTTGCGCCGATATTTCGGCGGCCCGGGCCTCGCCCACGCAAGCAAATCAACCAACCTTGGCGCTATCTTGCTTAGGTGCAATCTGATCTCGAGCGAGCTCGCCAGGAATTGGAGATAGCCCGAACGAATGCCGAGCGGCTTTGGGCCGAGTATCGCGCTTACGAAAGTACGCTGGATCGATCGCGTGGTGTCGCGGGTCCGGAGGAATTGCAACTTCTGATGGAGAGCTCGGAGTGGACCCGTAAAAAGTACGCAGCCGAACATGCTCTCTTCAAGGCCGAAAACGGTACGCCGGGTATCGTCGGGTCACGTGGCGAGTACAAGTGGGTGACGATGGTGGAGCGCGACATTTCGACCCTGCTTCGTCTGTGCCCCGATGTTGTCCTGGGTAAGTACCTTGCCGTGACGGCAATCGATGGTGGCACGCTGCAACTGACCGAGGAAGAGAAAAGCCGTGGGTGGTGGACTGCGGACGAAGGTAAAGTCTACCGCGAATACTACGAAGGCCGGGAATACCGCGATGATTGGCAGGTCGCTTATAGTCCCCGCCTTAGTTCTATTCATGGGCTGCCAGATGAGACA
>JBEKHQ010000331.1:0-4701 GCA_050012195.1 Bryobacteraceae bacterium
CGGTGAGCGTGACGGTGGAGGTTACTGCTGAGTGCCCTGCTTCCTCGATCCAAGCCAAGACGGGCTTGGCTAGCGACGCGTACCGAATGTTACCCTCCAGCGCATAGATAAAGATGCTGGTGTCGAGCGCGATCCTTCGGTGGCGGCCCAGGAAGTCCGCGAGGCTGGCTAGTCCCAGCTTTCACGTTCCTTTTGAAGGTAGTCCTCTGGGTAGGTGCCGCGAGCCAAACCGAA
This sequence comes from Bryobacteraceae bacterium, assembly GCA_050012195.1. Classification (GTDB taxonomy): domain Bacteria; phylum Acidobacteriota; class Terriglobia; order Bryobacterales; family Bryobacteraceae; genus Palsa-89. The sequence goes on from JBEKHQ010000331.1 coordinate 235, forward strand.
AATCGCTTTGGCGAAAGATTTCGGTCTGGGCATCACGATGAGCATGCCGTCGTGTACTGCGATCAGCAGCTTATCCCCGGCCTTAACACCCAATGCATCGCGGGCCTCGCGCGGAATGACGATTTGATTCTTACTCGATAGTGTAGCCTCGGCCATCGCTTTACATTTTATCAAAAAGTAAAGCGGCAGTCAGAATCCGCTGCGGGGCCGGTAGCCGGGCCGGGCCCGGACGCGATACTTCTTGCCCACGTCGGAAACGATGTCGACGCTGATCTTGCGGAAACTCTCGTTGGGATTAACTTGGGGATAGTAGGTGATGGTGTAGCTGTTGCCGAGATCCTCGCGAATGGACTCGAAAGCCTCCACCTGTTTTTGCCAGGTTTTCGCGAAATAGGACTTTCCGCCAGTCTGATTGGAGATGCGCTTGAACACCGCGCTGGACATGGGATCCTTGTTGACGTCGTTGGTGGAGATCACGTAAATCGGGATGCCTTCGTCCTCGGCGACGGCGCGGACGTCGTCGGGCGCCACCATGCTGGCGTTGTCGGGGCCGTTCGAAAAAACGATGATGACCTTGCGTCCTGGCACTTTGGCCGCATCCCGGAGCGTTAGCAACAGGCCGTTGTAAAGCGCGGCGTCGTCGCCCGCGACAGCCTTGCGCAGACCAAAAATCGCGTCGCTGCGATCGTGCGTGAGCGGCGCGGCGCGCGACAGATTCCGGCTGAAGGTGTAGACGGCCACCGAATCGCTGCGGTCGAGGCCGCGCACGAAATCGGCGATCGCGTCGGAGGCGTACACGAAACCGCGGTACATATAATTGCTGGTGTCGAAGAGCACGAAGACGTTGGTGCCGACGAAGGAATCGCTTCGGACTTCGGATGGCTTTGCGTCCGTCACGGGCGCGCCGCCGGAAATGGCGGCATTCAATGGGCGCGTGCTTCCGTCTTCCAGCACTTGGAGCGGCGGCTTATTTCCTTCGCCGAAGGTATTGATCCTCTGTACGATCCCGTCTTCGGTGACGCGAAAGTCGCTGGGCTTCAGACCGTTGATGTAGTGTCCTTTGCTGTCGGTAACGGTGAAGCTGAGGACCACCATGTCGACCTTGACGCGGAAGGTGGGCCGATCCTGAGCGAGAAGCATTAAAACAGATGCCGAGCCGGCGATACCCGCTCCGATTAAAAAGGCATTCTTGAAGAATCCCACGAAAAGCCCTCCCCGCAAGCCCGCCATAGGAAATTATAAACCTGCCCCCGCGGCGGCGGCCTGTTTTTGCGATTTCTGGCGCGCATCGTCGCCCACCAACCGCAGCGAACGCAGCAGCGCGGGCCAATCTTCGAGGTGCGTGGCGAAGATCCGCTCGACGGTTTCGCGCGTCCAGGCGGGCACCACCACGTTCAGTTGGGCGGGAGGCAAGTGCAACTGATCGGCCAAGGCCGCGTAGTAAAGCAGATTGGATTCCCAACTTTCGGCCAAAATGCGGCTGGAATAACCCATCAAGGCCGGGAAGGTCCTGAGATTCAGGAGTTCGGGGGAATAGGTATTCGCGAGGGTCGGCTTGGGCGTGCCGAAATGGCGCGAGATGGTTTCGTAATTCAACTGCCGCGGCGACTCCGCGGCTTCGCGACGAATCTCGGCGGCTACGGGCGTGTCGCCGGAGTTCTGCTCCAGCAGGTCCCGAGAAATGGAGAAAAGCTCGGACGGCATGGTGTTTTCCAGAGCCGCGGTGACGCGTCCCTGCTCCAGCAACTGGCGGATTTTTTCGACACGCGCAGGCATGGCATAGCGCGAGAGCGCGTTCAGCGCGATTTGACGCCGTTCCGGATTGAGCGCCGCTTCAGCCACGAGCGTCTCGGCATAGTCCATGTGCAATCCGACCCAGTGCAGTTCCCCGGGCGTCACATTCCACCAACGTTGGATGGTAGCCGTTAGAATCATCTGCGGCACCAGGTCGCCCCAAATGAGAGCCTGCTCGCGCGACGGAACGAGGAAGTTCTGCTCGGCCTCGGCCAGCGCGTAGGGAAGGCCGGCGAGCGATCCCACCAGCTTGCCGCCGGCGCTGGAGGGCCAGCCGGTTCCCAGCACTTCAGTCGATTTCCAGGCTTGACCGGAGGAGCCCTGCAGGCCGATGAAGTCGTGGCTGCGAACGAATACCGGATTGGTGTAGAGCACTTGCGCGGAGGGAGGCGCGTAGTGGGCGTAGTTGAGACCCACCAGGGTGTCGCGAAGGAAAGGCGCCAGCAGAGCGTGGACGTCGTCGAGCTTCTTGGGGTCGGCGGCGGCGCGATCAATCAACGCTCGGAGGTTCAGTTTTCTCTGAACCTCGATATGTTTCTCGGACCAATATCCGAAGCTGAGCGAGTTCTTTTCCGCCGGGCTCAGCGGCGTGCGGGGAAGCTGGATTTCCGAAATTCGCGAAGCCATCTTGTTGATGAGCGCAAGATTCGCCTTCTGGCCCTTGGCGAGACCCTCGAGGTGATCGGACAGCTCGAATAGCGTGGAAAGGGAGACCAACCGCTGGGACTCGAAGATCCGGATCATGTCTTCGACCAGTTGGGTATGCGCGTCCGAGTTGTCGTCCTGAGCGCCGCCCGCCAGCAGATCGATCATGCGATCCTGCGGCGAGACGCCGGCCGGCGATTGGGTTGCCGCCAGAAGCGCCTTTATGCCTTCGCGTCCACTTTCGAAAACCTCGCGCCCGGTCTTGACCTTGGCGAACGAAGCCAGGATGGCGGACAAGGCGTGGTCGGCATCGGCGGGCGCGATGGACCCCTGCCGATAGAAAATCTGCCACAATCCGACCAGCGCTTCGAGCGAGCCGGCTTCATCGGCGCGAACCGCAAGATCCTTGATTTGATTCGTCGCGGAGGCGGCATCCAGGAACTGATTTATGGTTGCGTCGGAGATTTCGGGAACTTCGGCGAAGATCGGATATTGAGCGCCGAACACGTGGTACTCGCGAGCCAGACGATCGATCGTTTTCGAATCCAGCAGAGTCTTGCGGCGGCGATCCAGGTCGCTTAGCGCCATGAACATCTTCAGCGGCTCGTTCTCCACCGACTTGCGGCACAAGCCGAACAGCGCTTCGAGAACATCGTCCGGATCTTTCCAGGCGGGCGCGGCCTTGCTGAGCTTGACGTCATACTTGCCCGCGCCGGAGGGGTGCTCCATGAAAAGCGCGCGCCACACTTCGATGCCCCCCGGGACGTGCGGGCGGCCGTCGGGATCGAGGCGCAGACGCGTAGTGAGCAGCAGCATGTCGGTGTTGGATCGAAACACGGGCCGCGCGGGGCCGGGGCTGGTCACTCGACCGCGAATAGCGGAGTAGAAGCGCTTCAGACGTTCCGGGTCGGCGAGATAGTTCAGAACAGGCCCGTTGGCGGCGTTGTTGTTGATGCGGGAAAGAGCGTCGAAATAGCTGGCCAACCATCCGTCGTCTTTGGCCACCAGCCGCTCGAAAAACGGGCCGGGCCGGTCGGGGGAAACGCCCACCAGATCGGACGAGGCCTTTTCGGAGCGGACGCCGCCCGGCGCCACCGCCTTGCCTTCGCGAATTTGGAACATGCCGCCGTAGAAATCCAGGACGTGGGCGTAGGCGCGAATTTTCTGGACCGTGGTGTCCTTGCGCAGCTCTTCGGCGGCGGCGGGATCGAGCTTGGCCAACCCCAGATACAAACGGCACAGAGATGGATCGGCGAGGAAGGTGTCGATGAATTCGGCGCCTTGGCGGTCCTTGGCGATCAGCCAATAGTCGGGCCCGTACAGCACCGGGGTTTGAGTGGGCTTATAGTCGTAGGCGAAAGGGCGGTTGACGCGGAGGCTTTGTTCGAGTTCCGCCAGCGGAAAGCCGGAGTCGATGGTAAGGAAGGCTCGAGTAGCGTTGACGGTTTCAAGCACGACTTCGCTGCCGCAGCCGCCGCGCATGCGGTAGCCGAGAACGCGCAGCAACTCGCCGGTTTGCGTCGAATCGCAGGTCTCGATTCTGATTACTTTGTCGGCGCTGGCCAGCTTGTCCAGCTCGCGAGCCTGGGAGAGATAACGAATGATGAGTTTGAGGTACTCGGTTTGTTCCAGCGCCTCATTGTTGGAGCCCGCCTGATAACCGTTGGTGACGACGTTGCGGGCCAGCGCGGGCAGGAGATCCTCCGGGCCGATTTCGGGCGAGAGCGCGGCCATGCGGGCGAACGAGCGCAGGGGTCCGGGAATCGGGATGGTCGCCTGGGCGGGCGTGGCCGCGGCGACGCCGGTCGAGAAAGCGAGATCGCTGGCTCCGGCGGCACGATACTGTTCGAGATGATGCTGGGCGGTGTCGCGATCATTCGCCAAAAGATCGAGGACTACCAAACGGCGAGCGGCCAACCTGCGCTCTGTTCCTTGCGCGGCGGCAAAGAGTTTTTCATACACTGCGCGCGCGGAAGGGTCGTGATGGCTATCCAGGAAATGGGCGTAGGCTTCCAGCGCGGCCGGTCC
>JBEKHQ010000332.1:0-4697 GCA_050012195.1 Bryobacteraceae bacterium
GGCGCCGCGGCTGTGAAAGAGAATTACACCCAACAATCCGACAACGGCGATCGCGGGGAAAATGTAGCCCCACGGATAGGCCGCGAAGTTCTGCGCGATGTGCGGCTGCACTCCGAAGCTGAGGACCGTAATGGCGATGTTGAGAACGACAACTACCGCCCACGCCGGCTTCACGACGCCGGCCGCGCGAGCCTGCACGACACCGTCGGTCTTGTAGGAAACCCACAAGGCGCCGTGCATCATGAGCGCGGCGGCGGCCGCGATGCCGATCGGAACCGTGTACCAATCCAGGATGCCGGGATCCCGGCCGGGCTGGAAGTTGGTGAAGAAGGCCAGGAAGAAATACCCCGATGCTTCGATCGGCACGCCGCGAACCACGTTGCCCAAGGCCGCGCCGAACGCAATCGCCAGAAGCAGGCTGGCGCCGAAGAACACGACGTCGAAAAGCGATCGCCACAAGTCGTTCGGAAGATGATTGCGCACTTCGAGCGAGAGCCCGCGCAGGATGAGCAGCCAGAGCGCCACCATTAACGGAAGATAAAATCCGCTGAAGCTGGATGCGTAGAGCAGCGGGAAGGCGCAGTAGATCGTACCGCCGGCGGCGAGCAGCCAAACTTCGTTGCCATCCCACACCGGCCCGATGGAACTGATCACTTGCCGCCGTTCCTTGTCGGTGCGGGCTACATAGAGATGCAGGATGCCGACGCCGATATCGAAGCCGTCCAGAATCACGTAGCCGGCCACCATCAGGGCTACCAGACAGAACCAAAGAGTGTTCATTGTCGTGTCCTTTTTCAGTGCTGCGTCGCAATAGATGCGTGCGCCGGTTCCGGGCCGTGGTTTATTTCCCGCGTGACCAGGAACAGAAACAAAACCGCCAGCACCGCGTACAAGCCGAGGAAACCCAACAGCGTGAACAGGCCGTTTCCAGCCGAGACGTAGGGCGATGCCCCCTGAGAGGTGCGCATCAAGCCGTAAATGAGCCACGGCTGCCGTCCCAGCTCCGCGGTAAACCATCCGGCGATGGTTGCGACGTAAGGGAACGGAAGCGCCAGCATGAGCGCCCACAGAAGCGGACGGGTGGTGAACAACCTTCCCCTCAAAAGCTGGAGCGCGGAAAGGCCCATGACAGCCAGCATCAACGTCCCCAACCCCACCATGATGTGATAGCTGAAGTACAGCAGCGGTATATTGTCAGGCCAGACGTCCTGCGGGAACTCCCGCAAGCCCTTCACGGCAACGTCCCAGCGTTGATAGGTCAAAAAGCTCAGCATCTTGGGCACTTCGATGGGATTGTCGAGCCGCATCTTTACCATGTCGGGCTGTCCGATTAGCACCAAGGCGGCGCCCTGCTCGGTGTTAAACAATCCTTCCATGGCGGCCAGTGTCTGCGGCTGATGCAAGGCGACGTTCTTGCCTTGCTGGTCGCCCGTGGGAAAGATCGACAGCATGTTGGCAATCACGCCGGTGACCACGGCGACGCGGAGAAATACTTGTCCGTACTTCTCATGCTGGCGCATCAGTATGTAGTACGCGCCGATGGCGGCCATCACGAAGCTCGCCGTCACCACCGAAGCGAACATGTTGTGCAAATACTGCCAGCCGGCCCAGGGATTGAACAACAGGCCGGTGAAACTTTTCAGCAACACATGGCCGTCCGGGCCGATTTCGTAGCCGGTAGGATGCTGCATCCAGGCATCGGTAGCGATGATCAAGTATCCGGACAGCCACGATCCGAGAAAAACCAGGAACGCGGAGCCCCAATGCGAGAGCGGCGTGAGCCTTTTTTCTCCATATAAGAACAGCCCTAGGAAACTCGATTCGAGAAAGAACGAAAACAGGCCCTCCATGCCGAGCGTTTGGCCGATCACCGATCCTGCCTCTCGCGAGAAACTGGCCCAATTCGTGCCGAACTGAAATTCCATGGGGATGCCCGTGATCACTCCAAAGGCGAAGTTCACGGCGAAAATCTTGGCCCAGAAACGCGCGGAGAGGTTGTAGCGTTCGTCGTTGGTCCACAGCGCCATGGTCTTCAGGATGAGAATCAGCAGCGCCAGCCCCATCGTCAATTGCGGGAACAAATAGTGGAAGGTAACGGTGAATGCGAAATGAAGCCGATGCACGGCCAGCGCAGAATCCATAGGAATGACTCTATCAGAAACAGCGTTGGGCGGTGGGATCGAAGCTAAGCGACAGACACCGCGCGTCTTGTATCATCGGTTTAGCGGATGAACACGGGCGCAACCAACACGGCCGGAACGATCGCCGGGCAGTCTGGCGCAGCCCAAACGAGAGACGAGATCGCTGCGCTCAAAGCCATGTTGGATGCTATGCGCGAGCAGATGGAGGACATGCACGCAAGGCATCAACGGGCGCTGCAGCAGGCCGCGCTCGGATCAAGTGTCGAATCCGCGGATCTGCGAAAGACGGTCGTTGCGCTGCGCGAGGAGCTCGAACGGAGGGACGCCCAGAACAGCAGCAGCGTGCAGCGGGTCACCGCGCAAGTGGCGGACGAAATGGCCCAACTGAAAGCCACCATCGTGGCGCAACGCGACGAGCTCGAACGCCAGAAAAGCCGATACGCGCGCGAACTTCAGGAATTGCGAACGTCAGCGAGCCAGGAGCAAACGAATCTGCGCGGCGCCATCGTGCAGCTTCGCGAGGAATTGGAGAAGCTGAATGAGCGACGCTAGGGAGCACGGGGCAGCCAGTCCAGCTCGTGCCCGCCGTGCTCGTAAGGCTCCGCGGCGGGGTCAGAACGTGCGCGAAATGGAGGTGCTGCTGCGTCTCTCGCGGCAGATCTCGACCATCGAATCCCTGGACGAATTGTGGCAGACCATCGTGGACCTATGCGCCAAGGAGACCGACTCCGAGCGCGGCACTCTGTTCCTGAACGATCCGGAGACCGGTGAACTCTACTCCCGCGTGGCGCAGGGCCTGGGAATTCCGGAAATCCGGATCATGAATACCGCGGGCGTGGCCGGTCACGTTTTCGGCACCGGCCAAGGTGTGATTATCGACGACGCGTATTCGAATCCCATGTTCGATCGCACCATCGACGAAGAAACGCAGTACGTCACCAGGAACCTGGCGTGCGCGCCCATCCGCTTCAAAGGGGAAATCATGGGCGTGCTGCAGATGCTCAACAAGCGCAGCAGCGCCTACACCAAGGAGGATTTGCGCCTGCTCGAGGCCATGGCCGAACAAACTGCGATCACCTTGCGCAGCGTGCTTTTCCGCGAGAATACCAAGGCGCTTCGCGAGCAGGAAATGAAGTTCCTGGGCTTTGTCGCCGAGTTGAGCTCGGATTTCGATCTGGGCACGGTGCTGACCAAGATCGTTACAGAGGCCGCCACCATGCTGAAGGCGGATCGCGCCACCCTGTTTCTGCACGACGAAAAGCGCAAGGAGTTATTTTCGCGCGTTGCCATGGGCCATTCGATGTCCGAGATCCGGATTCCGAATCACGTGGGTATCGCCGGCGCCGTGTTCACCTCCGGCGAGACGATCAATCTTCCGTACGCCTACGCCGATCTGCGGTTCAATCCGGCGTCGGATAAACGCACGGGCTATTTCACGCGCTCGATTTTGTGCGTCCCGATCGTCAAGAAGGAGGGCAAGATTATCGGCGTCACCCAGGCGCTGAACAAGCGGGGCGGCCCGTTCACCAAGGAGGACGAGGCGCGTCTCAAGGCTTTCACGGCGCGACTCGCAATCAGTCTTGAAAACGCCAAGCTCTTCGAAGACATCCAGAACATGAAGAACTACAACGAGAGCATGCTGCACAGCATGTCGACCGGCGTATTGACGTTGAATGAGGAGGGCGCTATCGCCACCTGCAACGCGGCCGGTCTGGAGATTTTGAAAGCGCAGCCCTCGGAGATCCTCAGCAAGTCGGCGCACGAGTTTTTCAGCGGGCCCAACGCCTGGGTGGAGGAACGAATTCAGACGGTGAACCAGACGTTGCGCTCCGACATCCGCATGGACGCGGAGATGATGGTGGCGGATCAAAAGATTTCGGTGAATCTCACGGTGCTGCCTTTAATGGCCGAAGACGAATCCACGGGCAAGCAGAGCCACCTGGGCTCGTTGCTCATGATCGAAGACATCAGCACGGAGAAGCGCATGAAATCGACCATGTCGCGCTATATGGATCCCGGGATCGCCGATCAGCTTCTGGCCGGCGGCGACGAGGTCTTGGGCGGAAAGAGCGTCGAGGCCACGGTGCTGTTTTCCGATATTCGCGGATTCACGAGCCTCTCGGAGGAATTAGGACCCCAGCCGACCGTCGCGCTGCTGAACGAATACTTCACCATCATGGTGGAATGCGTGCAGAAGCAAGGCGGCATGCTGGACAAATTCATCGGCGACGCCATCATGGCGGTTTTTGGCCTTCCGGTTCGGAACGAAGACGACGCCGATCGAGGCGTGCGGGCGGCGGTGTCGATGATCTCCGGACTGCGGCGCTGGAACCAGCAGCGCGTCGCCGCCGGCAAGGCGCCGCTCGATATGGGCATCGGCATCAATACCGATAAAGTAGTGTCCGGCAATATCGGATCTCCCAAACGGATGGACTATACGATCATCGGCGACGGCGTCAATCTCGCATCCAGGCTGGAGGGTGCGTGCAAACAATATGGCTCGCACATCCTGATTACGGAGAATACGGTCCAAAACCTTCGCGGGACCTATCGCAT
>JBEKHQ010000333.1:0-4678 GCA_050012195.1 Bryobacteraceae bacterium
CGTATGCCAGCAAGCTGAGATAAAACTCCAGAGCCTCGACGGCTTGCGGGCTGTTGCATACGACTTTCCAGTGTTCTCCGAATACATCGCCGCCGAAGTCATGCAAGAGCACGAAAAATGAGTTCATGATGGGATTGCCCTTCACTCCGCGGGTCACCCAGCCATAACGACGCTTTGAGGGATCGGATTTCTGCCGCGCCATTCGCAGAACATCGTTCCAAGTTTCCGGCGCCCCGGCAGTGTAGATATCCCGGCGATAAAACAGGAGCTGAACGTCGCTGATTAGGGGAAGCGAGTACAAGACCGGCTTCGCCCGGATGTCGATGCCGGGCTGGCGCAATCCGATTTTCGGAGGCCAGTAACCCAAGTCCAACGCGGAGGGGACGAAATCTCCGTCAACCTGGAAGCCTAGCTCGTCGAGGTTGGCAAGGTAACCGGAGCCAGCGAACTGCGGGACCCAGAGATCGTCCATCACATAAATGTCGAAGGCTCCCGCTTTGGTTTCGCCATCGTTCAGAGCCTTTTGAAGCCAGCCCGAATAATCGGCCTCGACCCATTCGGCACGGATGCCGGTGTCTTTCTCAAATAACGGCAGAAAATCGTCTTTCAGAATGTCCACTGCAGGATCGGCGTCAGCACCGATGGTCAGCTTGACTCTCCGATCCTGGCTTCCGCAACTCGAGGCGGCGACGGCCGCCGTCACCCCCAGCGAACTCTTCAGAAACTGCCGGCGAATCATCTTAATATGGTGGCGGAGCGCCTGGGACAACCGATGGAGGTCCGAACAAAGCGGTACCCTTCAGCAGCTCGACGGCGCGACCTATGGCTTCTTCCGCGTCCATCAACGGATCTTCATGCTCGATGGAAAGGACTCCATCATAGCCGACTGATCGCAAAGCGGAGACGAAGTCCGCCCAGAACTGGGCGCCATGGCCGTATCCCAACGTTCGATAGGCCCAAACGATATCGCGCACCGGCTTTCCGGGTTGCATGTCCAGCGCACCCTGCAGGGCCAGGTTGTACGGATCGACACGCGCGTCTTTGGCGTGGACATAGCCGATCGCGCTGCCCAGAGCGCGGATCACGACCAGCGGATCCATTCCTTGAAAGAAGAAGTGGCTGGGATCCAGGTTGGCGGCGATGATCGGACCTATCGCGCTCCGCAAACGGTTAAATGAAGTCACGTTGTAGGCGCTCATCCCCGGATGCAATTCGAAGCAGAGCCGGCGAACACCCTGGGATTTCGCGAGCGCGGCCATCTCGCTCCAATAAGGAATCACACGATCCCGCCATTGCCAATCCAGCAACTCCAGGAAATCCTCGGGCCAGGACGCCACAACCCAGTTAGGATATCCGCCCCCGTCCGGAGTCCCTGGACAGCCCGTCATGCAGATGACCGTTTCCACGCCCAGGAGTCCCGCCAATTCCAGCGTCTTACGCGTGACATCCGATGCCTTCAACGCCACCTCGGAATTCGGGTGAATTGGATTACCGCTGCAATTGAGCGCGGCGAGTTCGAGGCCGTGCGAAGCTATTGCGCCCAAGAATTCCTGGCGCGCGGGGGCGCTTGTCAGCAGTCGATCAAGATCGCAATGAGTAGCTGGGGAGAAATTGCCCGTGCCGATTTCGACGGCTTGAATGCCGAGGCCGGCAGCCTTGGCCAAGACTTCGAGGAACGGCAGCTGCATAAAGCCGTCGGTGAAAAGACCGATTTTCATCGAACGGCCTCCCCACGAAAGCCTTGCGGGGATGCGGCGGCGACGATTTTCTGGAGGAAAGCGATGTCGTCCTTTCCCTCAACCGCGTTCGTTATCGGTTCCTGACCGTTGTGAATGCAGTCGTGAAAATGTAGTAGCTCCTGCTTAAATGCCTCGGCGTAGCTGACGTTGACCCGTTTGCGGTATTCAGCGCCGTTTTCCATTCCCTGCACTTCCACCGGCGTAGGGAAGTGGCGCAAGAAGGGAGAAGGGAATTGGATTCGCACGCGCGATTCCTCGCCCATGAACGCGAGTTCTTCAAAATAATCGCGCAGGTCGCTGAGATAGGACCAAGTGAGAACCACACGGGGACCGCCGGTGTACTCAAGAAAAGTCGTGAGGGTTGGATACGTCACATCGTCCGGCCACAGGGTGGTCAGCAAGGATCGATCGGGACAGCCGAGAATGCCGCGCAGCGCATTTACATCGTGACTCAGACTGCCGAGGAAGACATCCAGATAGAGGAATCGCAAACGTGCCGACACGGGACCAATGGCCTCGACTGCCAACTGGTCCGCTTCGGCCTGCAGGGCTTCGAGCACGGGCTGGGGAACGTCGTTGAATCGTTTAATACGGTGATGGGCGAAGTACAGGTGCTCGGCGGGATGCAGAACGTTGATCTGGATGTAACGGAGCCCGCGCATGGAGCGCACCTGATCGCGCCCGTAGAGGTAACCCGGATCATAACGCTTCATATAAGCGACCATCAATTGGCGGCCGTAACGCTTGGAAGCGGCGATCATGGCATCGGCTTCACGTAGCGTGAAGCATAGCGGCTTTTCCACGATCACGTGTTTGCCGCTTTCCATCGCGGCAATCGCGGGAGCGGCGTGGGAACCGGGCGTCAGAACGATTACCACATCGAGGTCTTCCGCGACCAGTTCGCGGAAATCCTGGAAACGCCGGCTTACATTGTAATAGCTGCCCAAAGATTCGGTCAGGCCATGGGATAGGTCGCAGATCGCCCTCAGCTCAAACTGCTCGTCGAGCTGTCTGAGATTGGGCAGCCACATCATCTGGGCAATGCCTCCACATCCAATTACTCCAACACGTAAACGCGCCATCCAGTCGCTCCTCGGTAAAATATGCAGCTTGCTAGCAGGCTAAAGCCTGCCGCGCTAACCAGTTCAGTATTCGTTCTAGTACCGTCAGAGACCAAGCTCGCGGAGAAACTGGCGGCTCGCGCGCGCATTGTCCAGCGGTGTCTTCCCCGTTGCCAATGGCATCAACACGTCTTGTTCAGCCACCATCCAGCCTTCGTAGCCAATGGACAAGAGATCGGATACCACGCCCGAGATTTCGGCGCAGCCGCGACCCAGAGGCGTGAAGACGCCAGACCTGACGGCCGTGTAGAAATCGAGACCCTCCCGCGAGACGCGCTCTCGGATAGCGGGATCGACATCCTTCAGATGGACATAGCGGATTCGCTTGCCGTATTGGCGCACGGCATCCCGAGGATTCCCGAAGCTGTAGGCATAGTGACCGGTGTCGAGGCACACACCGATCAGACCGGGGTCGGTCAAGGCGCAAAGACGGTCCTGCTCTTCCGGGGTTGCCAGATGACTTCCGGCCTCGAGATGAACGACTGTCTGCAGATGCAGTTCGCAAAGACGGCGCGCGACACTCTCCATCGCAGCGGCGGCGGTTTTCCATGCGCCTTCGTTCGGAGATTGTTCTCCAGCCTGCGCCATGCCGTCGGCGATCACGACGAATGGACAATCCAGGGCGGAAAGAAGGTGTGCGACGCTCATGAGGGCTTCGATATCAGTAGGCAAACGATCGGGCTGAAACCAGCGCAGCGGAACGAACGCTGAGGTGAGAGTCAGTCCATGCTTGGCCAGCGTTGAACGGAGTTCTTGAGCCTCGGTGGGATAGTAGCCGTGCGGGCCCAGTTCGGTGCCGTCATAGCCGGCCAACACGATTTCTTCGAGAACCCGCCCGGCGCTAGGCCAGACGCTGGCATCCGTTTCCTCTATAACCCCCCAGCTCACCGGAGCGGAGGCGACGTGGATCGACGTTTCTTTGGGTGTTGTCATATGGGATTTGGTGGGTATCTGCGCTTCGTGCCGAAGGGAGCACGCAAGACCTATATTACCCGCCTTGCGGAATCGCGAACTATGATCTCGACGGCCAACCTTGTCGGGCTAGACGTCACGGGTATTTGAGAATGCATTAGGTTCAACAACAAGTTAATCGCCTCTTTTCCCATCAGACCCTTCGGACAAGCTATCGTCGTCAAGGGAGGCGTCACGTAGGAAGCTGCTGCAATGTCATCAAATCCTACCACGGAAATGTGCCCGGGAATTTGGAGCCCGGCTTCCGCGGAGGCCTTCATGGCTCCGATCGCCACCAAATCGTTGTGGGCGATGAGCGCTGTGGGGCGTTGCGACAATTCAAGGGACCGGCGTGCCCTCGTTTCACCCGCGCTGTAGCCATTCACGGCCCCGACCACGATTAGGTCTTTCCACCGGAAGAATTCCAGCTTCGACTAAAGCCGCCTGATACCTCCCCGGCGGCCAGCGCTACTGGTGGAATCGGCCGCTAGTGCGATGCAACCGGCTCCGCTGGTGGCCCGGTTCTATCAGAGGTCGTGTGGCTAGACGCGCTTTCAGAGCGACAGACCGCGCGGACCGTTGTTGATGACGGAAGAGACGGTGGACGGGGCGACGCCGGCGAGGGCGGCGACATCGTTACGCGTGCGAACGTGCACGGTATCCCGAGAATGGCTATTATTCAGGGCGCACGCTCCCGCTGAACTAAAAGGCAGCGTAAGTGCAGAGCGGCAGTTGAGGCGCTGTCTGTTGTTGCAACGATAAAATGTCCCCTTAACTGCAACGATAATCTGTCACCCCTGTTGAAATGAAATTTGGATCTCCCCTTTCCCGTTTCCCCTCCGGGGAAAGCTGGGGCGGGCGGGTTCC
>JBEKHQ010000334.1:0-4678 GCA_050012195.1 Bryobacteraceae bacterium
CAGGTTCAGCGACAGGTCGCCGGCTTCTTCCTGATTGGCCGCGCCGGTGATCCGTCCGGTATCGGAGATGCGGCTCTGAATGGTGGGCGCGCTAATCACCTGGCCGTCCACGACGATGGCCGCGCGATTGCCGATATTGGCCTCGGTGTAGCGCTCGAAGCGTCGAGCGGCTTCCTGCGTAAGAACGAAATTGGTCTCCCAGCGGCCGACGGACTGGTCCTGCGCGGCGCTGGCGTCGCGGATGTCGGTGCCTCGCACGATCGGGCTGCGCGACACCAGATACCAGCTCTGCTGGCCCCCGCGCATAACCGTGGGCACCAGCTTAGTGTTCAAGGGGAGCACGCCGCCGTGTTTAGTGAGTCCCTCTTCGCGAGTGGTGAAAGGGCCGTCCTTAACTTCGTCCCACTCGAGCACCGCCTGGGTCTGAAGGAGCTGTTTGACGTGGGCCGGATCGTCAACGCCGGGGAGCTGCACCAGCAATTCGGCCTCGGCATCGCTGCGGCCGGTGGGCTGCACGGACGATTCCGCCAGGCCGAGACCGTTGATCTTGCGCTCGATGGTGGCCATGGTCTGGGTCATGGTGTCGTGCTTCAGTTTCAGCGCTTCGGTAGGCTTCAGGGTCAGCTTGTAGTCGGTGACGTTCACCGGCGTAAGCACCCACTCGCTGAATTGGTCGGCGATGGTGCTCCGGAAAACTCCGGTTTGCGCCCCGGTGACGCCTTTGATATCGATTTCAATCTTGTCGGCGTCTTCCAGCCGGCCGGGATCGTTCCGATCCATGGCGCCAAACGCGATGTTGTCTTTCTTGAACTCTTCCTTCAACCGATCCATGCTGGTGTCGGCGAAGGCTTTGAAGGCATCCTGCAATTGAACCTGCATCACAAGCTGGGTGCCGCCGCTCAAATCCAGACCGAGGTGGATGTTCTTTTTCCAGTTGGCGACGAGTTCGTCTTTCGATTTGGGGATCCCGATGATGCCGTAGATGCAGACCAGAATAACCGCCACGATGACGGCGGCTTTGATTTTGATGTTGCGATTCATTTTTACTTCGGAGCGCCTTTATGTTTTCTTTTCTTCGGTCACTAGACTGGAGACCGAACTGCGCGCCACCTGCAGCTTCAGGTTGTCGGGTTTAACGCGTAGTATCAGGGTATCATCATTGTTGATCGTCACAATCGTGCCGACGATCCCGCCCGTGGTCAGCACCACGCTGCCGTTTTGAAGGTCCTTCAGCATCTGTTGTTGCTGCTTTTTCTGACGCTGCATGGGCATGAAAACCAGCACGTAGAAAATCCCGACGATCACCAGGATCGGCAGAAATCCGATGATGGGGTTGGATGCGGATTGCTGGAGTAAAAAGCCGAAGAAGGTCATGCTCACCGTATTTCAAACTTCCGTTTCGCGAGTCAAGTGTCCAGAGGGATAACGATTGACGGGGGACCATCCCGGTCCCTATTCTACCGCCGCGCCGCGAATGCCGTCCAGAAAGGCGCGAAAGCTCCCAAGCAGTATAGACTGCCTGATTTGGCGCATGATGTCAAGGTAGTACTTTAAGTTGTGCAAAGTCGCTAGCGAGGCGAATAGAATTTCCCCGGCCTGGAACAAGTGACGAAGGTAGGCGCGCGAATACGTTCGGCAAGTGTAACAATCGCAGCGAGGATCTAGCGGCGCCGGATCGTCGCGGTAGCGCGTCTGTTTGATGATGACCCTCCCTTGGGAAGTGAACAGGCACCCATTGCGGGCGTTGCGGGAAGGCAAGACGCAATCCATCATGTCGACGCCGCGCGCCACGTATTCGGGCAGCTCTTCCGGCATCCCGACGCCCATGACATAGCGCGGGCGATCGCGAGGCAACAGCGGAGTGGTGACCTCGGTCATTTCAAGGCTTAGCGAACGCGGTTCGCCGACCGACAATCCCCCGATGGCATAGCCCGGGGCGTCCAGTTCTAGTAATTCGTGGGCGCACGCGCGCCGTAAGTCCTGGTACATCGAGCCTTGGACAATTGCAAATAGCGCCGCCTCCGTTCCCGTTTCGTCCACTCGTTTTCGACAATGGCGCCACGCGGCGCCGGCCCACGCGACGGTTCGCCGCATGGCTTGCCGAGCGGCTTCGTGGTTGGCAGGATAGGCCAGGCACTCGTCGAGCGGCATCATGATGTCGCTTGCCAAGGCGAGCTGCACATCGACGGTCGATTCGGGAGTGAATAGGTGCTGGTCGCCGTCCAGGTGGGAACGGAAGAGCACACCCTGATCGGTGATCTTGCGAAGATCGCTGAGGCTGAAAACCTGAAAGCCGCCCGAATCGGTCAGGATCGCGCGCGGCCAGCTCATGAATCGATGCAAGCCGCCGAGCGAGCGAATCAGCTCGTGGCCTGGACGAAGGAACAGATGATATGTGTTGGCAAGGACGATCTTGGCGTCGAGATCGCAGGCCAGTTCCCGCTGCGCGACGCCCTTCACGGTGGCCTGCGTTCCCACCGGCATAAACACCGGCGTTTCGATGACGCCGTGCGCGGTGTGGATCAGGCCCGCGCGCGCGCCGGTATCGGGGCAGGTGGCCTGAAGTTCGAAACGCACATTCTTACTGTATAGGTTCGTCTACGGGATGACGCGGTGGCGACGCAGGATTTCGAGCGTTTTGTCAATTGGCAGCGCTTCGACGGTGTGGCCCTGCGACGTGGTTGTCGTGGCCTTGAACAACGAGTTGTAAACGGCTTCCTCGGTGGCCTCGATGGCGGCCAGGAAGAGCGGGGACATGGCGTCGTTCGAGAGCAATTCCGGCGAACGGGAAGTGGAAAACGCGATGGAATAATCGCCGCTTCCGTTGTTGCCTGCCGCGCCGGTTCGCCCCAAGCCGAGCATGGTGCGCGCGGCCAATCGCTTCAGGTTTCGCGCGTCCACGGGCGCATCCGTCGCTACGACGACGATCACCGATCCCTTGGCGGTGTCGAGTTCGTCATGCAGATAATAGCGGCCCAGTTCGCGGCCGACTGGCGCGCCCGCAATGGTCAGGATGCCGCCGAAATTGGTCTGCACCAGCACCCCCACGGTGTAGCCGCCCAGATTGGCCGCCAGTTTCCTCGACGAAGTCCCGATTCCGCCTTTGAACCCGAACGCTACGGTGCCCGTGCCCGCTCCCACCGCGCCTTCCTCCACGGGTCCGGTCTTGGCATCTCGGATCGCTGCGAGAACCTCGGCCCGGCCGACGTGCCGGCCGCGAATGTCGTTGAGATATCCGTCGTTGGTTTCCGCGACCAGCGGGTTGACGGACAACACGTCCTGGTTTCCCGGCAACGCGAGCATGTAGTCCACCAGAGCGTCGGCAACGCGCCAGACATTGAGCGTGGACGTCAGCAGTATGGGTGTTTCGATTTCGCCCAGCTCGTTCACCTGCGTCGAGCCGGCCAATTTCCCGAAGGCGTTGCCGATGTACACCGCGCCGGCCACCTTCTGACGGAACAGATTGCGCGCGTGCGGAAGAATCGCGGTGACGCCGGTGCGAACGCTGTCCCCTTGGATCAGCGTAGTGTGTCCCACCGTGACGCCGGCGACATCGGTGATGGCGTTCAACGGCCCGGGCGGGAGCACGCCCACGACAATTCCAAGATCTCGGGCGCGCGGCCGAGCGCCCTGGGCGCTCAACATAACCGAGAGCAGGAAAAGCGCTGCCAGCGTCCGCATTCCGTCACACCGGCCCGCGGCTTACTCGAGCGATAGATAAGCCTCGCGCTTGAATTGGTCGGCCGCCGGAATGTTCGTGGGCGGCAGGACGTTGATCAAGAACACGCCGATCATGTGCTCCTTGGGATCGATCCAAAAGCTGGTTCCAGCGGCGCCGCCCCAATTGAACTCGCCTTCCGAACCGACAGCGCCCGTTTTGCCGGGGCCCAGGTTCACGGCGAAGGTCAGGCCGAAACCGTAGCCGTCCTGGATCACGCCGGTGCGGGCGCGGTCGCCCAGGTGGTCGCTCGCCATCAGCTCGACGCTCTTGCGCGAGAGCAGCCGGACGCCATCCAACTGGCCGCCGTTCACCAGCATCATGCAGAAGCGCGCATAGTCGTCCAGCGTGGACACCATACCGGCGCCGCCGAGCAGCAGCGCCGGTTTCTTCTTGAAGCTGTCCTGCGCCGTAGAAGTGGAAGGCTCTATACCGCCGCCTTTCTTGGGAGCGTACAACACCGCTAGGCGCTTCCATTTGTCCTCCGGAACGAAGAACGCGGAATCCTGCATGCCCAGCGGGTGGAAAATTCGGTCAGCGAAAAACTGATCCAGCGTCTTGCCCGACAGCACTTCCACCAGGCGACCCAGCACGTCGATGGAATATCCATAGCGGAACGTGGTGCCTGGTTGATCGTTCAGCGGCGCGGTAGCCAGGCGTTTCACGGCTTCCGCCAGATCGAACGGAACCAAAGGAGCGCCACCCATCATCTCGATTTTCTTGTAGGCGAAATCGCCGTTCTCGTCCTTTGGCCCCGCGTAATCCAGACCCGAGGTGTGACGGAACAGGTCGCGGACCGTAATGGGCCGCTCCGCCGGAACGGTGTAGAAAGTCCGTTTGCCTAATGCGTCGTAGGATTCTCGGCCCACGCGCATAGTTGTGAATTCAGGCAGATATTTCGAGAGCGGATCGTTCAACGAGAAACGGCCCTCTTCGTAAAGCATCATCGCGGCGACGCCC
>JBEKHQ010000335.1:0-4662 GCA_050012195.1 Bryobacteraceae bacterium
AGCTCCGCTTCGGCGGCGAGTTTCGGCAGGGACGGGTGAACGAATTCTACTTCCGCCGCGGCACCGGGACTTTCACCTTTGACGGCACGCAAGGACCCTGGGCGTCTTACTGCGGCGGCAACCCAACGGTGGCGGGATGCGATGTGAACACTACCGCGCTGGCCGACTTTCTCGCCGGCGATGTCAGCACGTCTTCGATCGCGGTCGGAGACGCCGAACGCACCGTGCTGGTGAATGGCTTCGATTTCTTCGGTCAGGACAACTGGCAGGTTACTTCCAAACTGAACCTGAACCTTGGAATCCGGTATGAGTATTTCGGCCCATTAACCAGCAACAACGGCGGACCCGACGATATCGGCGAATTCATTCCGGGTCAGGGGCTGGTGATTCCCAAGAACGTCTTTAAGCCGGATAGAAATAACTTCGCCCCGCGCTTTGGTTTCGCCTACAACCCCATGGCCGGCGTGGTGATCCGCGGCGGATTTGGCGTGTTCTACGATCAAATCAACATCAACCCCTTCCTGGACTTCCGTCCGCCCATCTCAGCCGCTGACGGTCTTGAGGATAATCCCATTGGCCCTCATCCGGTGGACAACTACAGCCGGAACGCATACAACTGGCAGGCCGTTCAGGCCGGGGGAGCGTCGATATTTCCCGGAGTGACAACTTGCCTGGGTAACACGGCCACCGACCCGAACTGCAACGGGCAAATGTTTAACGTATTCGGGATCAATCCGCACCTCGTCGCTCCCTATATCTACAACTACAACTTGAATGTGGAGAAATCCTTCGGCAGCTCCATTGTCGCTCAGTTGGGTTATGTCGGCAGTGACGCGCATAAGCTGTCCATCATGCAAAACATCAATCAGAATGGCGCGTTCAACGCGCTGTATCCTAATTTCGGCTCCATTCTCCAACTGAACAGCCAAGGTACTTCCAACTACAACTCCCTGCAGGCCACTCTGAAGATCAGGTCCTATCATGGGTTGAGCGGCCAGCTCGCATATACCTGGGCGCACGCGCTCGACGAAGTGACGGAGTACCGTGAGACCATACCTCACGATACTTATAACTTGGGAATCGACTATGGCAACAGCGATTTCGACACCCGCCACAATTTCACCGCGTTCTTGAGCTACGAGATTCCCGGCTCTTCCCACGGGCCCAAGTGGCTCACGCATGGGTGGCTGGTGAGCACGTTGGTGTCGCTACATACCGGCCAGCCCTTTAACCCGCTGACAGGTACCGATCCCTCCGGAACCCAGCGCCCTGGCTTGAACGTTATCGCTAATCCCTTCGCCGGCGTGAATCACACGTTCAACCTCGCCATCGGAGGCGAGCAATGGATCAATCCGAATGCGTTTTGCATACCGGGTCCTGGCTGCGCCGGTCCAACCGATCCCAACGGCGACCTGTCCCGCAACGTCTTTCATGGCCCCGGTTTCGCGGATGTCGACCTGTCTTTCTTCAAAACCATCCCGATCAAAGAGCGGCTCAGACTACAACTTCGCGCTGAAATGTATAATACTTTCAACCGCATCAACCTGTCGTCCGGCGCCTTTTCGGTGGGCGCCAACGGCGTGGTGAGCGATACCATCGGCGACTTCAACGGCGCTCCGGGAATCGGGCCAGGCGAACCCTTCAACATGCAGCTGGCGGCGAAGATCGTCTTCTAGCAGCTACTGTCTTCTGGGAGTGGGGCGGTTCGGCCGCCCCTACGCCAGCTTCGGCGTGAGAACTTCGATCAGTTCCTGGACCGCGGCCGCGCTCTTGTTCAGCGCGGCTTGTTCGTCGGCGTTCAACTTAATCTCGTAGATTTTCTCGATCCCGCGCGAGCCCAGCTTTACCGGCACTCCCACGAACAGTCCCTTGATCCCGTATTCGCCGTCGAGATAGGCCGCGCACGGCAGCACTTTCTTTTTGTCTTTCAGGATTGATTCCACCATCTCCACCGCGGCGGCCGATGGCGCGTAGTAAGCGCTGCCGGTCTTCAAATATTTGACGATTTCCGCGCCGCCGTTCCGCGCCCGGTCCACCAGCCGGTCGATCCCCGCCTGGTCCAGTAGTTCCGGGAGCGGAATGCCGGAAACGCTGGTGAGGCGCGCGAGGGGAACCATGGTATCGCCGTGACCGCCCAGCACCATGGCCGTGACGTTCTCCATCGACACGTCCAGCTCCTTTGCGATGAAGGTCCGGAACCGGGCCGTATCCAGAATGCCCGCCATACCGATCACGCGATTCTTCGAAAATTTCGAGACCTGAAACGCGGTCCAGCACATCGCGTCCAGCGGATTGGTAACCAGGATCAGGATACAGTTGGGGGAATGCTTGACGGCCTGTTCGGTGGCGGTTTTCACCACTTCGTGGTTGGCCAGCAGCAGGTCGTCGCGGCTCATGCCGGGCTTGCGGGGGAATCCAGCGGTGATCACGACAATATCCGAATTCGCGGTTGGTTCGTAATCGTTCGCGCCGGTGATATCGACGTCGTAGCCTTCCACCGGACCCGATTGCAGAATGTCCAGTCCCTTGCCTTGCGGAACGCCTTCGATCACGTCCACCAGGACTACGTCCGCAAGCTCTTTTCCGGCGATTCGGAGCGCGCAATTCGCACCCACGTTCCCGGCTCCCACCACAGTGACTTTTTTTCGCATAGAATTTTCAAGGTAGGACAGGCGATCTCGCTTGTCAAGATCAGCATCTCGAAAGGGGCCAACTTTGAGTTTGTATTTTGAGGATTTCGTGCTGGACATGGTCAGCACAACGCGCAGTAGAACCGTGACCGAAGCGGATATCGTGAACTTCGCCGGGCTCTCGGGCGATTTCATCGAACTGCACGTCAGCGAGACCTACTCCGCCAACGGACCGTTCGGCCGGCGCATCGCTCACGGCGCGCTGGTGTTCAGTATCTCCACCGGTTTGGGCATACAATTGAACCAGATTCAAGACACCGTGATCGCGTTTTACGGCATCGACAAGCTGCGTTTCATCAAGCCCGTCTTCATCGGAGACACGATTCACGTCGTCAAAAAAGTGATCGAAAAGCAGCAGAAGGCCGAGCGGCGCGGCCTGGTGACGTTCGAAACTAATGTTATTAATCAGCATGGAGAATCGGTCATCGTCTACTACGACAAGCTGCTGGTGAAGGCGCGAACGTGACGCCGCTCTCGGGAACGTTGGTGCTGGATCTTACGCGGCTGCTTCCGGGCGGTGTGGCGACGCAGCAGTTGGCGGACTGGGGCGCGGAAGTGATCAAGATCGAGCAGCCCGGCCAGGGCGATTACGGGCGCACCATGGCCCCCGCCGTATTTTCGCGCATCAATTGCGGCAAGAAAAGCGTCGGCCTGGATCTGAAGAAGCCGCGCGGCCGCGAGATTCTGCTGTCGCTGGCGCAGCGCGCCGACGTGCTGATCGAAGGCAATCGTCCGGGAGTGATGGCGCGGCTGGGGCTTGGTTTCGAAGAACTGCGCGCCGCGAACCCTCGTCTGATCTATGTGAGCCTGACCGGCTACGGGCAAAGCGGGCCGTACGCGCAAATGGCCGGGCACGACATCAACTATATGGCGCTCGGCGGTGCGCTGGCGTTGAATCTTCCCGTGATCCCGGGCGTGCAGATTGCCGATCTCGTTGGCGGCGCGCTGCAAGCGGTCAATGGAATCCTGCTGGCGATGATCGAACGGAACAGTACCGGGCAAGGCCGTCACGTGGACGTGTCCATGCAAGCCGGCGTCATGTCGCTGCTCACCGTTCCGCTGGCCGCCTGGTATGACACCGGCCAGGAGCCGCTAGCGGGGCAGGGAAGGCTGGATGGCCGGTATGCCTGCTACAACGTCTATCCGGCCTCGGACGGTCGCTGGGTGGCGGTGGGCGCATTGGAGCCGAAGTTCTGGGCGGAGCTGTGCCGCAGGTTGGGCTGCGAGGAGCTGATCGCGCGCCAGTACGAAGAGCCGCAGGACAATTTGAAGGCCCGTATCGCCGCCATCTTCCGTACCAAAACGGCGCGCCAGTGGTTTGACGAATTGCGGGAAGGGGATTGCTGCGTGACGCCGGTGCTCAGCGTTTCTGAAGTTGCGGCCGAACTGCCGGATCGCGACGGGCCTGCGCCGCCGTCGCTCGGCGGCCACACGCGCGAGATCTTGACCCGCTTCGGTTTGTCTGCTGATGAAATCCAAGCTTTAATGAATGAGGAAGTAATCGCATGACAGTGAACTATATTCTTCGGCGCGCCCGCGATACCTATGGCCGCAACCTGGCCATCGATCATGAAGGCCGCCAGCTTACCTATTGCGAATTCTATAGGCTGGTCGAAAACTCGGCCCGGAAACTGGCGACGCTGGGCGCGGCCTCTGGCGAGCGCGTCGCGGTGCTGATGCTGAATTGTCCCGAGTACCTGGAATTGTATTACTCCACCGCGCTCGCGAACGTAATACTGGTGCCGCTGAACACGCGCTGGCATATTAACGAGATCAACTTCACGCTCTCCGATTCCGGAAGCGAGACTCTGTTTGTGGACGATCGCTTCGCGCCGCTGGTCCCCGAGATCCGACGGGCCGTGCCTGGATTGAAACGGTTCATTTACGTGGGCGCGGAGTCCTGTCCCGACGGTTTGTTGGACTGGAAGAAGCTGACGCCGGACGAAAAGCATCGCTCCGTCGAATTTCCCGA
>JBEKHQ010000336.1:0-4655 GCA_050012195.1 Bryobacteraceae bacterium
TGGCGATGAATGCCAAATGGCCTTCCACTTTCCTCTCATGCCGCGCCTCTTCATGTCCATCCGCATGGAGGACCGCTTTCCGCTGATGGAGATCCTGCAAGAAACGCCGGCCATTCCGGCCAACTGCCAATGGGCGCTATTTCTGCGGAATCACGACGAACTGACGCTCGAAATGGTAACCGACGAAGAGCGCGATTACATGTACCGCGTCTATGCCCACGATCGCCGCATGCGCATCAACCTCGGCATTCGGCGGCGGCTGGCGCCGCTATTGGAAAACGACCGGCGCAAGATCGAGCTCATCAACGCGCTGCTGTTTTCCCTCCCGGGCACGCCTGTGATCTACTACGGCGACGAGATCGGGATGGGCGACAACATCTATCTCGGAGACCGCAATGGCGTGCGAACTCCGATGCAATGGAGCGCGGATCGCAACGCCGGTTTTTCTCGCGCCAATCCCCAGAAGCTTTACATGCCCATCACCATCGATCCGGCCTACCATTACGAGGCGATCAATGTCGAGGGGCAGCAGAACAATCCGCACTCGCTGCTGTGGTGGACCAAGCGATTGATCGAACAGCGCAAGCAGTTCAAGGCGATGGGCCGCGGCACACTCGAATTCCTCCGCCCGTCCAACCGCAAAGTGCTCGCGCTCTTTCGCCGCTACCAGGACGAGATCATCCTGGTGATCGCCAATCTGTCGCGCTTTCCTCAGCACGTCGAACTGGATCTGGCGGAGGTCAAGGGGATGACGCCGCTTGAAATCTTCGGCCGCGCCGAGTTTCCGCCGGTGGGCGAGGGGCCGTATACGGTTACGCTGGGGTCGCTGGGTTTCTACTGGTTTGCGTTCCAAGCCAAGCAGGCTCACCAGGAAACGATTGAGACGCCGTCCGGGCTGCCTCTCATCGCGGTGGAGTCGTGGGCGCAAGTGTTTCACGGCCGCAGCCTGGCGATCCTGCTGCGACGACTGCCGGCTTACCTGAAGACCCGGCGCTGGTTCCAGGGCAAGGACCGGCCCATCCGATCCATCGAGGCTCTCGACACCATTCCCATTCCGGACACTGCTGCTCAGATTCTCTTAGGGCAGGTGGAGTACAACGACGGCGATCCCGAGATCTACGTGTTGCCCGGCTCGGTGGCCGAGGGCGAGGCGGCCGCGCAAGTGATGGAGAAATTGTCCGACGTTTCGGTCGCGCAACTCCGCGCCCAGGACGGCGCGCCCGGCGTGCTCTACAGCGCCATTTGGGATCCCGCGTTTTGCGACGCCTTGTTCAGCGCGATCGTCCGGCGGCGCCGCTTTCGCGGACGAGCAGGCGAGCTGATAGGCTCTCATACGCGAGCGTTACGCGCCGCGTGGGGCCAAAGCCACCCCGATCTCGGGTCCGCTGTTTTGAAGGCGGAACAGTCCAACACATCCATCGCGTACGGAAACCGGTTCATACTGAAAATCTACCGGCGCGTGGAACCTGGAATTCATCCGGAAATCGAAGTTGGCGCGTTCCTCACGGAGCGGAACTTCCCCTACTGCGCGCCTCTGGCCGGAGCCATTGAATATCGCGCGAACAACGGCGACACCACCGCGGTGGCCGCGCTCCATGCTTTCGTCCAGGATCGACAGGGTGACGCCTGGCATTACACACTGGATGCCCTGAGCCAGTTTTTCGAGGCGGCCCTGACCCGCAAAGAAGGCGATTTCACGGGGCCGGAGGGCAGCCATCATCCGTTTGACCTTCGAACGAAGGAGGCCCCTCCGCACGTTCATGAATCGATCGGAAGTTATCTGGATTCCGCGCGCCTGCTTGGAAAACGCGTGGCGGACTTGCACCTGGCGCTCGGCTCGGATCCATCGGATCCCCAGTTCGCTCCCGAACCATTCACCGATCATTATCGCCACGCTATGTTCCACGGATTGATGAGCCAGACCGCCGAGACTTTTCAGCTCCTGCGCCAGCAGCTCGGCGCGCTGCCCGCCGCAACCGAGAGCGATGCGCGGAAGCTTTTGGAACGCGGCGACGAAATACGAACCCGCGCGCGCCTTATTTCCGACCGCCGGATCGCCTCGCTGCGTATCCGGCTGCACGACGATCTCGAGTTAAGCCGCGTGCTGCACACCGGCAAGGATTTTGTGTTCATCGGATTCGATGGCCGGCCGGACCGTACTCTGGGCGCGCGCAGAATCAAGCGCTCGCCTCTGCGCGACGTCGCCGGCATGCTCCTGTCCTTCCAATACGCGGCCCAAGCTGTTTTCTTCGATCAGCTCCCCGGCGTGACCCGCCGCCCGGAGATTACCGCCGCGCTCGAATTCTGGTCGCGATACTGGTCCGATTGGGTGTCGGCGGTTTTCCTGAAAGGCTATCTGGACGCGCTGGGCCAGAGCCCGCTGGTTCCCGCCAATGAATCCGACCTCCGGTCGCTTTTGGACTATTGCGTGATCGAGTGCGCGCTCGACGAAGCTGCCGCGGAACTCCGCAAGCGCCCCGAATGGGTGAGGGTACCGGTAGGATTGCTGTCGAGGATTCTCGAAACGGCATGAAATCTTATGCGCGCCACGGAGTCCACGTAAGGAGGCCGAAATCGCCATGAAGCGCCGCGAAATTCAATCGGTCTACACCCCCTCAGCCACCTATCGCCTCCAATTCAATGCATCGTTCACTTTCGAGCATGCCACCGGATTGGTCGAATACCTGGACGAACTCGGCATCAGCGATATCTATGCGGCGCCGTTTCTGATGGCGCGCCCCGGGAGCGTGCACGGCTATGACGTGACCGATCACGCGAAATTCAACCCGGAGATCGGCGATGAGCATTCGTTCGTGCGCCTGGCCCAGGCGCTCCAGCAGCGGCGGATGGGCCTGATCGCCGACGTAGTTCCGAATCACATGTGCATCACGCACTCGTCCAACCTTTGGTGGTGGGATGTGTTGGAGAACGGCCCCAGCAGCCCTTTCGCGCATTTCTTCGACATCGACTGGCGGCCGCCCAAGGAAGAACTGGTGAACAAAGTTCTGCTGCCGGTTCTGGGAGACCAGTTCGGCCGCGTGCTGGAGAACCAGGAGATCCGGATAGAATTCAACGAAGGGCAATTTCGGGTCTCGGTGTATGGCGCTCCCTTGCCCCTGGCCCCAGGCAGCTGGACCATGATTTTGGACGCGGCCGCGGCGAAGCTGCGCGAGAAGTTGGGCGCATCGCATGAACATGTCGGTGAGCTGGAAAGCATCATCACGGCGCTGGGCCATTTGCCGGGACCGACGGAAACCGATGAGGCCAAGATACGCGAGCGCCAGAGAGAAAGGGATATCGTCAGGCGGAGGCTTTCAGGATTGCTGGAGGCGAATCCCGAGGCGGGGCAGGCCATCCAGGCGTCGCTCGCCGATATCAACGGCCGGCGCGGAGAGCCGCACAGCTTCGACCGCCTGGAAAGGCTGCTCGAGAGCCAAGCCTATCGGCTCAGTTTCTGGCGCGTCGCGATGGATGAAATCAACTACCGGCGCTTTTTCGACGTTAACGATCTGGCGGCGATTCGCGTGGAAGATCCGGAGGTCTTCTCCGCCGTCCATGCGCTGATCTTTCATCTGGTTCGCCGCGGCCTGATCCGCGGGCTGCGCGTGGATCATCCGGACGGCCTCTTTGAGCCGGAGAACTATTTCCGCGCTCTGCAGGAGGCCTGTAAAGCGTGCAGCACGGGTGGCAATGGAGAGGCGCAGCCAGACCGGACGAATCGGATGTTCTACATTGTGGCCGAGAAGATCCTGACGGGGAACGAGCCATTGCGAACCGAATGGCCGGTGCAAGGCACTACCGGCTACGGCTTTTTGAACCTGGCGAACGGACTCTTCGTGGATCATACCAAGCAGAAGGCCTTCCAGCTGCTGTATCGCCGCTTTACGGACTGGTCTCAGGAGTTCGACGATCTGGTGTGCGACAGCAAGCGGCTGATCCTCCAGGTTGCCATGTCGAGCGAGCTGAACGTGCTGGCGCGAAAGCTGGATCGCATTTCCGAGCAGCATCGCTGGTCTCGCGATTTCACGCTCGAGAGCTTGCGCGATGCGTTGCGCGAAGTGCTGGCGGCGTTTCCGGTGTACCGGACGTATGTCAGGAGCAGCCAAACCGAAGTGGACCCGCAGGACCGCCGCCAGGTGACGGCAGCGATCCGGGAGGCCAAACGGAGGAACCCGGCGATCAGCGAGTCGGTATTCGATTTCATCCAAGGCGTGCTTTTGTTGGACCGCGCCGGCGGAGTAGACGACGCGCAGCAGGCCGAGCGCCAGATGTTCGTTATGCGGTTCCAGCAGCTATCGTCGCCGGTGATGGCCAAGGGCGTGGAGGACACCGCGTTTTACCGCTACTGCCCGCTGGCCTCTTTGAACGAAGTGGGGGGCGACCCGTCGCGCTTCGGCGTCTCCAGCAATGCGTTCCATCGCCGCAATCTGATTCGCCGCGAATTGTGGCCGAACAGCATGAGCGCAAGCTCCACGCACGACACCCAGCGCGGTGAAGACGTACGCGCGCGCATCAACGTTCTCTCTGAAATACCGGGGGACTGGTATCGCGCCATCCGCCGCTGGCGTGGAATGAATCGCGCGGCCAAGACCGTGGTAGGCAATCGCCCGGCGCCCGACGCGAATGAAGAATATCTGCTCTATCAAACATTGATT
>JBEKHQ010000337.1:0-4655 GCA_050012195.1 Bryobacteraceae bacterium
CGGATCGTAAGCTCCTCCTCGAGCTCGCGGGCTGCGGCATCCTCCGGCGTTTCGCGCACCGCGACCTTGCCGCCGGGGAATTCCCATTTCAGCGAATGCCACCCGCCGGCTTTCCGCTGGCCGATCAACACGCGCCCGCCGCGTTCGATCACCGCCGCGACAACCGTCGTCACCGGACGTAGGACCCGCGCCGCAAATCATCCAGGATGCCGTCGGCGCGTGGCTTCCATCCGAGCGTGGCCTTGGCCTTTTCGGCGGACACGTTTTGATCGAGCGCCAGTGCGTCGGCATACGCGCCGAGCGTCTTCCGCGCCGCCTCGAGCGGCCAGGGTTCGGTGCGCGCGCCCGCGGCCTCGGCGATCTCGCGGACCGAATGCCGCGAGTTCTCCACCGCATGAAACAACTCGCCCGCCGCGGCGTTCTCCACCACGCGCACATAGAGATCGGCCAGATCTTCGACATGCACCACCGGCCAGTGATTTTCCCCGGTCCCGACGTATTGCACCACGCCGCGCATCTCGGCAGACTCGACGAAACCAGCCGGGATTCCTCCGCCGCGCCCGTACACGATGCCCGGCCGTATCACCGTTGCGCGCACTCCCTGCATCGCGGCCGCCAGCACCATCCGCTCCATCGCCGGCCGCCATTCGACTAAAGCTGCGGGACGCACGGGCGCGGTCTCATCCACCAATCGGCCGCCGGTATCGCCCAGCACCCAGATGCCGCTGGTGTAAACGAACGGTTTTCCTGAACCAGCCAAAGCTTGGAGCATCAATTCCACTGCCAACCGATCCACTGCGCCGTCGTTCGTGGTTCCGACGTGTATGACACCGTCGCAGGCGAGCGCCGCGGCCATTAGGCTCTGGGGGTGCGCGAGATCGCCATGATGCGCCGCGATGCCTCGAAGGTGCAGAAGCCCCGCCGATTCGTCCGAGCGCGCCAGGCCCGCTACCGAATGGCCCGCGCCTCGCAGTGCGTCCGCCACCGCGCCGCCGATGTACCCCGTCGCGCCCGTCAAAAACAGATCCATAATTGAAGAGAGCCTACTTAAGAAGAACCTTGTACAGCGAAGCCTTTCTCGATCATTTCAAAAATCCGCGCAACGTGGGGGAGCTCGATCCTCCGGCGACCACCGTCGAGATCACGAATCCCGCGTGCGGAGATATTCTGCGCCTGTCGGTCCGTTTTGCGGACGACCGCATCGCCGAGGTGCGTTACAAGGTGCGTGGCTGCACGGCGTCCATCGCCGGCGGCTCGGCCCTCACGGCTTGGATGCAAGGAAAGACGCGGGCCGAACTCGCCAGCCTGAAACCGGAGACGATCGAGGCGGCGGTCGGCGGTTTAATTCCGGAATCGAAACACGCGGCTGTGTTGTGCGTGGCCGGCGTCAAGAAACTTCTGGCCGCCCGGTAGCGTCACGGTGAAAGGATAGGATTAGGATGCAAGCGTCCAAGCGAATGTTTGCAAAAATCTGCTGCCTCCTGCTCGCCTCCGCGTGCCTGCTTTCGGCCGCCACCGTCAAGCTGTATCTCAAGGACGGCAGTTATCAGTTGGTTCGCGAATACCAGGTGGATAACGACCGCGTGCGGTTGTACAGCGTCGATCGCGACGAATGGGAGGAGATGCCGCTCTCATTGGTAGACCTAGCGAAAACGAGAGCTGAAATCAAGGAGCGCGAGGACATCGCCAAGGAGTCCGCCGCGGCGAACGCCGCCGAAGACAAGGCCGAACGCGATGCGAGCCACGAAAAGGACCTGGTTCCCAAGGAAGAGGGAGTCTATCTGATCGACGAGGAATCCAAGCTGATCCCGATCAAGGCGGCCGAATCCAAGATCGTTAACGATAAGCGTCGCACGGTACTGAAGGTGATGAGCCCGCTCCCGTTGGTTTCCGGAAAAGCAACGGTGGAACTGGATGGACCGCACGCTCCCATCGGCACCGCCAACCGCGAGGCGCAGTTCTACATTCGTCTCTCGGCGGAAGAGCGCTTCGGTATTCTTCGCATGGGCGAGCACAAAGGGAATCGCGTGGTGGAAAAACTCACCATCATTCCGGTGAGCAAGGAGACGGTGGAGGAGCCGAACCTGGTGGAAACGTTTCGCCAGCAAATGGCCGACGGTCTTTTCAAGATCTGGCCGGAGAAGCCGATGGAACCGGGCGAGTACGCCGTCGTCGAATACACCGAGGGAAAGGTCAACATGCAGGTTTGGGATTTTTTCATTGCGCCGGGCGTCGCGAAATAGTCAGCCCAGCCGCCGAAAAAAATCCAAGCTTTTCTGCGCGCACGCGTCCCAGCGATATTGTTGAGCGCGCGCCACGCCCGCGGTTCGAAGCTGCTGCTGCAATTGAGGCGATGTTAGAAGGCGCTCGATCGCTGCGCCGATTTCCGCGGCGCTGCGAGGATCCACCAGCAGCGCTCCGTCGCCCGCGATCTCCGGGAGACAGGAGTTGTTGGAAGTGATCACGGGCACTCCCGCAGCCATCGCCTGCGCCACCGGGAATCCGAAGCCCTCGTACAACGACGGATAAACCAGCGCCGTTGCGCCGGCGGTTAAGCCGGGCAGTTCGTCTTCCGGAACATAGCCCAGGTACCGGACACCCGCCGGGCGCGACCGAAGCCGAGCCAGCGTCTTTTCGGACGACCAGCCTGAGCCGCCGGCCACCACCAGATCGAAATCTTCCGACAACGCCAGTCCGTTCCACGCGTCCAGCAGCGTGTCGATGTTTTTTCGCGGCTCGATCGTGCCGAGAGACAGAACGTAGGGCCGCGCTGCCGGCCGAGGTTGCGCGCCGAAGTATACTTCCGGGATTCCGGGATAAATCACTTCGAGGCGATCCAGCGGCAGATTCAGCAATCTGGCCGCGTCCTGGCGCGTGTTCTCCGAGATCGCGATCAGCCCGGCCGCCCGCCGCAGGACGTTTTGAGCGAAGCTGCCATCGGCCCGCACATTCGCGGCCGTATGCAGTTCCGGCATCAACTGGGTGGTCATGTCATAGACGGTCGCGGTGAGCCTGGTCTTCCTGGGCGGATTTCGAATCTGATTGGAAACGTGAAAGACGTCCGCCTTCGCGCTGATCCAATCCAGCACGGGAACGCCGATGTTCGAAAGATAGAGTAAGGCTAGCCGTGGATAGGTTTGCGCGGGACTGAGAATCGACCGCTCGTGGTCGAGCGCCGCCAGCCGATCCATGGGCGGAAACGTCAGGATCTGCTCGTTCCGCGAGTGTTGGCAAAGATGCTGGATCCAGTGATACGTGTAGGTCTTGATGCCCGCGCTGCGCAGGAGCAACGGCGTGGCGTCAATTAGGATTCGCATGGTTGGTCAGCAGAAACTTGCCGCCGCTCTCGGCCAGGACGTGAAGCTCGGGCTTAGATTCCAAATCGCGAATACGCGGAAGCGATGGTCCCTCCACCAACAGATAGAAACGTTGGGGGCCCCGCCAAAGTTCGGCGAATTCCGCATCGTTAATGAACACGTGGGGAGCGTTCGGGGCGTACGATCCGTACTCGAGATTGGTCTTGCGCCCGTTCAGCAACAATGCGCGCCGGTTGGCGTAGAAAAACACCGACGAGAACGTGTAGTAAGCATTGTCCTCGATCAGCTCGCCCGCGGGCGATTTGAGAAGCGCTTCGGCCAGCGGCCGCGACGAAAGATACGGATCGAAAACCACCATGGCGACCCGCGCGGCGTGCAGAAACAGAACCATCATCAGGACGAAAGCCACCGGCGGAGTTCGCCACCACAGCGCGGAAGCGCCGATCAGGCACGCCAGTCCCGCGAGCATCAGCGGCGCGCGCAGGTAGGCGAAGGATTTCAAAGTGAGGTCACCCATGTGTCCGAGTGAGAGCGTGTAGTAAACCTCGGGATGCTGAAGTAGCGCGTTGGAGATATCGCCGGGCGTGGGTTCGTTCCAAACCTGCGCCAGGATTAGCGCGATCACGATCGCCGCGAGGGCCGCCAGCCCGGCAATCACCCGGTCACCGGCTCGCGTCCAGACCCCTTGCGCCAGCGCGCAGCCGATCAGGAGCGCCAAGGCGGGATAGCACGGCATCGAATAGTATTCTTGGGTGGAAGAGAACGTGAAGAAGACCAGCAGAAACCCGGTCCAGCACAGGGCCAGTAAACGCATTCTTCCGGCTCGATCCTTCGGCCGGTAACTCAATCGAGCGGCTCCGGCCAGGTACGCGCTCCAAGGGAACAACCACAGCAGATGAAACAACCAGAATTGGACGCGAGGCACGGTATTATAATCGCGCGGATAACGGCGGTTCAAAAACCGAAGTAGATGCTCGTTGAAGAAATAAAACCAGAAAAAGCCGTGATATTCCCCCGGAACGCTTCGAATCGAGAAATACAAATAGGGCGGATTGTGGATGGTCGCCAATATATGCCAGGGCGCGGCGATCAACAACACGATCGCGAGGCTCGAAAAAGGCCGCAGCCGATGCCAGGTCCGGCGCGCGAGAAGCTGCTTGGTCGCCAGCAAATACACCACCCCGGCGCCGACTGGAAACACCGCCGCGATCAATCCCTTGAGCAGCAGCCCCGCGCCGATGTTCGCCGCCATCAACCACGCCCAACGCCTCGGGTGCGGTTCGTCTTCCTCGAGCGCCCGCAAGAACGACCACATCGCCAGCGTGATGGTGAACGTGA